>JAPPGB010000086.1 GCA_028821475.1 Spirochaetaceae bacterium | reverse complement strand
GGTTCGGCGAATCGCTGAACGTGGCGGCGGCGCTCGACGTGCTGTGGGAGCCGCCCGTGGCGGCGGCGCGCGGCGGCGCTCTCTGAGCGACCCGCAAGCTGGCGGTGCAGCGCAGCGCGGATGAGCAGCGCGCCCGCGATGGAGACTGCCTCCAAGGATTTCCAGTCCTCATCAGCATGGGATCGCCCTGGGCTAGTTCCAGCCGGGAGCGTCGCGGATCAGACGCCACCCTCTCCGAAGGCGGCGCCGCCGAGGCATCAACCACGAACGCTGGTCGGATCACCCCAGTCGTTCGTCGTGTTCGAGACGCTCCAGTTCCAGCATCTGTGCTGCCGAGACGTCGAGCCTCGTAGCCGGGCGTCTTGCGAACCGTTCCTGCCATTCCTGGCGTGCGAGTTCGCGCTCCACCGTGTCCAGGACCACCTCGCTGATTGTTCGCCCGCACACACGTGCATGGCGGCGCAGGCGCTCGTGGAGTTCCGGGGGCACGTTCTTGACCAGGAGGTCCATGGGGTCCTCATAGTATGACGGAAGGTTGCCCCGGACCACTCTATCCTCCACCGATCCCGCCGATCTGTTTCCGGTAGCGTGGCGGTCAGAGCCGGTCGGCGGAGGGGATGTGGAAGGGGAGGGGGCACCATGAGCCGAGGGCGGTGGGGACGGCGCCGGGCGCGGGGAATGCGCCGGGCAACGGGCCGCCGAGGGCGCGCAGCGCTTCCGCGGCGGTGAGCCGGATGTGGGGCTCGGCGTTGGTAGGGTCGCAGCCGGCCTGCGCGTCGTCCACCCACAGCCGCAGGCGGCCGGCGCCGGCGATCTCGACCACCGCCTCGCCGGCGGGCAAGGGTTCGGCGCGCGCCCGTTCGGCCAGTAGCGCGGCCAGCACGGCGGGCCAGTCGAACACCTGCCAGTTGCCGCAGCACTGCACGCGAGTCGAGTCGGCCAATGTGCCGAGCCGGCGGGCCAGGGCGCGCTGCCAGGGCGACACCGCCACCCTTACCTGCCGCGCGCGGCGCTCGGCACGCCAGGCGGCCGCAACCCGTACCGCCGTGGCGGCGTCCACGGCCACCAGTTCGGTGACGGAGTTCCGGTCGCGGGCCGCCACCAGGTAGGCGGCCAGTTCGTCTCCCTCCAGCGCGGCGTGGAGGGCGCCGCCCCAGCTCGCACAAATGCGCGGCAACTCAGCCGGCGGCCGCTGCCAGTGCACGCGCTGGCCGGCGTGCAGCCGGGCGGCCTGCTGCAGCAGCGCGTCGCCCGCCGGCAGGCGCCGGAACCGCATCCCGTCCGGCGTGACGCCGGCGCCGGCGAAGTCGCGCTCGGTGAGCTGGAAGCTGATCTCGGCGCCGGCGCGCTCGTAGCCGAAGTGGCGGTAGCGGTGGCCAAGGCCGTCCAGCCAGGAAAGGTGGCAGCCGGCCGCCCGCGCCTCGGCCACGCAGTGCCCGACCACGGCACGCATCAGGCCGCGGCCGCGGTGGCGCGGGTGGGTGGCGACGGCGCCGATGCCGGCCACCCGCAATGCCGTGTCGCCGACCTGCCAGGTCAACGGGTAGCTGCCGGCCAACGCCACCAGGGCACCGCTCTCGCGCACGCCCCAGTGGCAGCGCACCAGCTCCGGCTCGGGCCGGTACAGCTTCGGCAGCATCTTCTCGAAGTCGTGCGCCCCGTAGGTGTGGCTGAACACATAGTTGATGAGGTCGATCGCCTCCTCGAAGTCGTCGAGGGTCAGTTGCAATACGTGCGCGCTCATGGCGGCCTCCAACGACGGGCGGCGGATCGCCACTCCATCGGCGGCCACGTTACCCGTCCGCCGCCCGGCAGACAACTCGCAAAGAACATGGCCCAGCCGTCCGAATGGCGCCGGGCTCGTCTGCGACGCGCGGCTCCGCTAAAATCGGACATCGCATGGACTCGCCAACCTTCAACGCCGGTCATTCCGCGTCTGACCCGCAAGCCGGTGAGCCCACGGCGAAGCCGGACCGGACACCGCGAGGCGTGCTCGCGCGGCCGGTCGTGTGCGTGCCCCGTGCCGCCCCGGTCGCCGGGCCGCCGGGTGCCGCGACCCCGTCTGCGGCGGCGCTCGGCGTCGACATCGAGACCCTGGTAACCGAGGATGACACGCCGGTGGACATGCGCTCCGAGAAGCAGCAGCGCCTGCTCACCTCGCCTACGGTGGCGCCGATCACCGTGTAAGCCGAATTCCACGACTTCCTGTTCACCGACGAGGGTAGTTACCTGGCGGCGGAGCGAGCTTGGTCAGCGTGGCGCAAGCTGGTATGGTGAGAGTTGCTATGGGTGACGCATACGTTGCGGAGGGAGTGCGGCGGGCCGCCGCGCTGGGCAATCGCGGACCGCTGGAGTTCACGGACGACGGCGCGCTGGCGCCGCACATCGACGACGCCTACTGGCGGACCGGGTTCTACATCTTCGAAGAGGTGTTTGGCGACGACGAGGTGGCCGACCTGGTAGCCGATTTCGACCGCTTCCTGGAACGGACGCCCACTTCCAGCACGGCGACCACCGACGCGGCGGGCCGCCCGGCCCTGTCACCGGGGCCAAGCGGCAGGAAGCGCTTCACGTTCGGCAAGCCGCTCGGCGACCCGTTCGGCGGCACCGGCGCGGCGCGCGGCCGCTACCAGGCCCGGATGACCGAGTACGACGCTCCCGAGGACGCGCCGGCAGAGGTGCTGGTCAACGTGGTCGGTGCGCTGCAGTTCATGGACAGCTTCCTGCGCCTGTACGGCCACCCGGAGTTGCTCGCGGTAGCGGCGCATGTCAACGGCCCCGACTTCGTGCCGTTCCGCGAGGCGCTGTGGATCAAGGAGGCGGGCCTCGGGCCGTCCACCGCCTGGCACCAGGACGGCACCACCCACTGGGACAACCCGGAACTGGACGCCGGCACGCACGGCTTCAATTTCATGGCGCAGCTCTATCCCACCACCCCCGAGAACGGGCTGTGGCTCATCCCCGGCTCGCACAGCAGCGGCAAGATCGACATCAAGGCGCGCGTGGCCGCCAACGGCGGCTCCGACCGGCTGCCGGGCGCCGTGCCGATGGTGTGCCGGCCCGGCGACATCGCGCTGGTCAACCGCCAGATCCTGCACGGCGCCTTTGCCAACCGTTCAGAGCGCCGCCGCGTGTCGCTCACCTTCGGCTTCCACCGCCGCGCCAGCATCGCCGGCGTCTTGGGCGAGCAGCCGGAGCCGTACAGCGACGAGCGCATCCACCGCCGCGCCCGCGTCATCGCCCTCGGCATCGACGCCCGCCGGCAGCGCTTCCCGGACGAGCCGGTGTTCGCCTACCGCCCGCTCGCCGCCGACGCCGCCGCCAACCGCTGGAACGAGGCCAACCGCCAAGCCGTCCTCACCGACTACGAGCAGTACGACCTCGGCATCTGACGCGCACCCTGCCGGGTTCCCGCTGGTTGGCAAGCTCCCTACCGGCGCGCGATGCGGCACGCCCGCCACCGCTTCGACCAGTGTTCGTCCGACTGCACGTGCCCCACGCGCACGCTCTTGCAGACATTGCCCTGGAAGTCGGCAGCGGGGAACCCGGCTGCAATGTGCAGCACCACGCCCTCCCGCTCGCCGCCCAGGGCTGACGGCTGGGCGTGCGCTTGGCTGACGAAATCGCGCACCTGACGCACCGAGTCGAACGTCCCCTCGAACAGAACCGGCACGACCGGGATGGCGCGCGTCGTGGCATATTCCGTCATCTCGTGGAACGAGCCGAACGACCCATCCTCGAGCCGCAGCGCGAACGCGTAGAACGTCCTGTCCTCCGGCACCGGGTCATACTCGATGCTGTGCACGCCGTAGATATCCTCGCCGTAGAGAAACACGTCAGGCTCGGTAACCTTCCATGCGTGGTGCTTCCTGACCATCCCCAGCCACTTCGCCGCCGCAGGAGCGGAAACGCTGCGTGCATACACGTCGCCCCGATGCAACAGCGTGTTGCTTCCGTCCAGCTTCTCGGTAACCACCACCGCCCGCCCCACGAACCGCTCCGGGTCGGTCAGCGTATCTCCGTCACGTGCCTTGGTCGGCGAGTCGGGCCAGTAGGGCGTTCTGGGATACTTCCACCCGTGAAGGGCGGGGCGAAGAGCGGCACTCATGGGCTGGTCGAGTGCCCAAAATATACGACCGAACGGTCGCTATGTGTTCATCGGTGGGAAGGGGTTGGTGCCCCAGATGTCGAGGTCGCGGACCAGGGTGCGGCCGGGGAGGCGGGCAAGGTGAACGATGGTGGCGGCGATGTCGGCGGCGTGCATGAAGACGCCCGGGCCGTGCGGCGGAGTGATGTCTTCGCCGGTGTCGGTCTGGCTGGGGTTGATCACCATCACGCGGATGTTGGAGCGGCGCACGTCGTACAGCAGCGCCTGTGCGAAGCCGTGCAGGCCGAACTTGCTGGCCGAGTAGGCGGCGGTGCCGGGGTCGGCCTTCTTGCCGTTCATTGAACTGATGATGAAGATGTCGCCGCGCTCCTTGCGCAGCATGCCGGGCAGGAAGCAGCGCGTGGTGTAGAACACGCCGGTCAGGTTGGCTGCTATCACCTGCTGCCACGCCTCCAGCGACATGCTCTGCACTGGGCCGCCTCCACCGCCGCCGGCGTTGTTCACCAGGATGTCCGGCGCGCCCCAGGCCTCCTCCACGGTGCGAGCGAGCGCTTCGACGGCGCGCGGGTCTGCCTGGTCGCACACCACGGGCAGGGTTTCGCCGTCGATGGTGGCCGCCGCCGGGTGCAGGCGCGCCAACGAGCGACCGGTAACCGCCACGCGCGCCCCGGCGACTGCGAACGCGCGTGCGATGTGCAAACCGATGCCGCGGCTGGCGCCGGTCACGACTGCGGTCTTTCCCATCAGGTCATACATGGCGCCGCTACCATACCGATTGCGGCGCCAGCCGGCGAGCCAGGCGCTCCGGATGCCGCTCCGGGTGTGTATGGGGTACGGCTGGCGGAGGAATGCGCGTGCTGGCGCCGAGACGCCGCTGCGGCGTCTTCCCGGTGTGCGGGTGCGCGAGGTTCCGCGCCGGTCTGCGGACGTTTCCGTGCACGTTGCGGCGTTGCGGTCTGGTAGGCGTCGCGCGTTCGTCGATGCAGTGCCCCTCCGCCCCTCCGCAGTGGGTCGTGCAGGCCGTCGGCGCCGGAAATCGCGGCGTGGCGCCGGTGCTGGAGACCGGGACGCGGCACCGGCGGTTACGGGGCGGACGAGACGCCGGCCTTCGCGAGCCGGCAGGGTCAGGGGTTGCGTGGCAGGCGGTCGGTGGCGGTGGGGAGTGGGGGGACGGGCTGCGGTCCTCTCTGGTACCAGTAGGCGGTGGACGAGTAGTCGTCGGCGCGGTGGTTGTTGTGGCCGTGCTCCAGGGTGACGCGGATGCTGCGCCGGAACGGAATGGGATCGGGGACGTGCCAGCGGTACATCGACCAGCGGCCTTCCCAGTCGCGGTGGCCCTGGTTGAACAGCGAGGTGCCGAAGTAGGTGTACTGCACGTCCTGCATCCCCCAGCCCTGGCCGAAGTACTCCTCCTGGCCGGTGCCGTGCAGGGAGCCGGGGAACGGCTCGCCGTCGACGAACACCATGTCGTCGCCTTCGCCCCACCAGCCGCCGGCATGGTTGTCCACGCTCAGGTGGCAGCCGACGTAGGTGCCCTCGCCGGTGGCGTCCAGGATCACGTAATTGTGGTCGCCGGTCAGGTTGGGGCCTTCCTTGCCGTCCGGTTCGAACGGCGTCGCCGGGCACGGCATCTCGCAGCGCCAGCTCGCGTGGAAGTGGTACAGGTCCGCCGGCAGGCGCTCCCAACGCTGGTAGTCGACGTGCCAGAACGCGCGCAGCGCCTGCTCGCTCTCGTTGCGCAGCACCACGCGGGCGCGGCTCAGGAACGGCATCCGGAACCAGGAGATGAGCGAGCCGCGGCCCTCGCCGGGGTGGGCGCTGACCTCGACCAGGGCGCTGCTGAAGCTGCGCATCGCGCCATGGCCGAGCGCGAAGAAGTCGCCGACCGGGACATCCACGCTCGGATGGTCGGCGCTGTCCCAGTAGATGCGCAGCACGGTCTTGCGCAGCAGCAGGGAATCGGAGACCTTCAAGCGGTGGTCGCGCGACGCGGCGACTCCCGTGTCGATGGCGAACCAGAGCCGGGTGATGAACCCGCATCCGCGAATGTCCGCCAGCAGCAGCTCGTCGCCGGCGCCGATGTCGCGCCAGTCGCGGTTGAAACCGTCGCGCGACCAGCTTGCTTCCCGCCCGGCCGTGAACGGCAGCGGGCGCCAAGGTTCGGCATCGTGGATGGAGGGCATGGTGTGTTCGTTCATTCTCAGCTCCGGTCGGGATGGACTCGCACGCTCTGTTTCAATAGCTTAGGCGGCAACGCGCGCGAATCGCGCAACGCGTTCCAGCATGTCCCGGCTGGTTGACCAGACGGATGCTACTCAATCATAAGCAATAAGTTACCGGTCTGCCGATCAGGTGGCCGGTCAACTGTCCAGGAGAAGTAATGAACCTCGTCGATACCGGATTCGTTCTTATCTGCTCGGCGCTCGTCTTTCTGATGACGCCGGGCCTTGCGTTCTTCTACGGCGGACTGGTCGGGCGCCACAACACCCTCACCATCATGGCCCAGAACCTGATCGCGCTCGGCCTGGTGAGCGCCGTGTGGATCGTGATCGGCTTCTCGCTCGCGTTCGGCGACACCGTCGGCGGCATCATCGGCGACCTCAAGTACTGGCTGTTCCGGATCCCGGTGGACGAGGTGTTCGACGGGACCACGATCCCGACCTGGACCTTCTTCCTGTTCCAGATGATGTTCGCGGTCATCACGCCGGCGCTGATCACCGGCGCATTCGTGGATCGGTTCCGATTCAGCAGCTACCTGATCTTCATCTGCCTCTGGAGCGTGCTGGTGTACTCGGTGCTGGCGCACTGGGTATGGGGCGGGGGACTTCTGGCCCAACTGGGCGCGCTCGACTTCGCCGGCGGCACCGTGGTGCACATCTCGGCCGGCATGGCCGCCCTGGCCACCGTCAGCGTCCTGGGGGCGCGCCACACCCACACCGCTCCGCACGACATCCGCTTCGTGGCGCTGGGCGCCGCGCTGCTGTGGTTCGGCTGGTTCGGTTTCAACGGCGGCAGCGCGCTGTCGCCCAATGAGATCGCCTCGGTCGCCTTCATCAACACTGACATCTCCGCGTCGACGGCGATGGTCACCTGGATGCTGCTGTCATGGCGCCACAAGGGCAAGCCGAGCATCATCGGCGCACTCACCGGCGCGATCGCCGGCCTGATCGCCATCACCCCGGCCGCCGGCTTCGTGACCCCCGGCTGGGCGGCGCTGATCGGCGTGCTCGCCGGCGCGGTGTGCTACGGCGCGGTCATTTTCAAGGAGAAGATGGGCTGGGACGACGCGCTCGACGTGTGGGCCGTGCACGGCGTGGGCGGCATCCTCGGCTCGATTCTCACCGGCATGTTCGCGACACCGGAGACCGGTGCCGCCGGGCTGGTGTACGGCGGCGTGGGCCTGTTCTTCGCCAACCTGGCCGCCACCGCGATCAGCATGGCGTACGCGTTCGGCATGACTTGGCTCATCCTCAAGGTGCTCGGCGCCATCAAGCGCCTGAAGCCGGAAACCGACGAGCTGGAAGCCGGCCTCGACCTCACCTTCCACGGCGAACGCGCCCTCGACCACGACTGACCGGGGCGCGATTCTGACGGCGGCGGAGCGTCATGGCGGACCTCCGCCGTCCGCCGCCAACGTGACTACGGATCGGTTGGCAACGGATTTGTAGCCAGGAAGTCTGTCGGCGAGTCCCCCTCCAACGGCTCCAACGACTAGTGCCCGGTTCGAGAGCCGGGCACCCCTATGGCGATGAACCGTTCCCAGGCGTCGCGCGGTGACCACACCAACACCGGCCCTCGACAGGTAGCCGGGAAGTGGCTCGGATTCCCCGTAACCAGCGTCGGCGCGGAGGTCTGAAGCGCTACCTCCAGGAACATCGTGTCATCCGGGTCGGGTAGTGGCGAACCGGACCACGGAAGCGCGGTTACGTGTGCTTGAAATCCGAAGATTGCCTGAACCGCGGCGCGCCGGACTGCAGGTATGAGAAGTTTGGGCCGTGCGAGGACGTCGCGGTACTCGGCCTCGATGCGATCGTCGACTGCAATCGTGAGGTTCCTGGCGAGCAGTGCATCGACGAGACGCCCAGGCGGCCCGAATGGCGACAGGAGGCCGGAAACCAGGACGTTCGTGTCCAGCACCCAGACCGGAGCGTCGCTCAAGTGCCGTCTTTGCGCGTCCGCGAGCGGCGCACCTCCGTGATCTCCCGATCGATATCCGCGCTGCTCAGTCCGTCCGTACCGCCGGCACGAGCCCGAGACCGAATCTCTCGCACTGCCCTTCGCGCCCGCGCGAACACCAATTCCTGTATGTCCTCCAACAGCGTTGCGTCGCTGGTCGGGACCATGATGCTGCGAGGCAACCCGTCCTTGGTGATCACGATCACGCCCTCGCGCTCAAGGTCCTCCCAGACCCTCCCGGGGCGGGCGGCGAGTGTGCGTGAAGGGATCATCTTCATGTGCTCTACGATCCTGCGACCAATCGCAGAGCGTCAAGCAGTCGTGAGGCGGAGTTCGGTGAGGCCGCGGATGACGAAGGTGGGGTGGTAGACGGGTTCGGCGGCGAGTTCGATGTCGGGGAAGTTGGCCACCAGGTCGGCGAGGGCGATGGCCAGTTCGTGGCGGGCGAGGGGGGCGCCGACGCAGAAGTGGATGCCGCCGCCGAAGCCGATGTGGGTGGGGTCGCCGCGCGCCACGTCGAAGCGGTCGGGGTGGTCGAAGCGGCGCGGGTCGCGCTGGGCCGAGCCGAACAGCATCGCCACCTGATCGCCGACCGGCAGCGGCTGGCCGGCGACCTGCACGCCCGGCTCCAGCACCCAGCGGGCGAACATCTGCAGCGGCGAGTCCCAGCGCAGCAGCTCCTCCACCGCGGTGGCGGCGTCCACCTCGCCGGCGACGAGGCGGCGCCACTGGTCGCGGTGCTCCAGGAGCGCCTTCATGCCGTTCCCCATGGTGTTGACGGTGGCCTCGTGGCCCGCCTCCAGCAGCACCATCGTGGTGGACACGATCTCGTCGTCGCTGAGCCGCTCGCCATCCTCGGAAACCTGGACGAGTTGCGAGACCAGCCGCTCGTCGGGTGAGCGTCGCTTGTGGGCGATCAGCTCCCGGGTGTAGTCGATGAACTCGCCGGCCGCGGTGTTGGCTCGCGTCTTCAACTCGTCGGACGCCGACAGCTCGTACATCTTGACGATGGCGTGCGACCAGTCCAGCAGCCGCTGCGTGTCGGCGCGCGGCACGCCCAGCACCTCGCCGACCACCGCCACCGAGTAGCGCTGCGCATAGTCGGCCAGCAGGTCGAACGTCCCCATCTCACGGCAATGATCGATCAGCACCCGGGACAGCGCGGCGATCACCGGACCGATCCGGGTCACCGAGCGGGAGGTGAACACCTTGGAGACGAGCTTGCGGATGCGGGTGTGGTCGGGCGGCTCCAGGCTCAGCAGCGACCAGCGCTCATGCTGATGGAAGGAGGCCCAGCGCGGGTCAGGCTCCGGCTGGCCCAGTTCGGAATGGCTGTAGCGGTGGTGGTAGACGCGGCCCAGTCGACGGTCGCGCAGCGTCTCGTTCACGTCGGCGAACCGGGTCAGCATCCACTGCCCGGTCTGTTCGTTGCGGAAGATCGGCGTCGCCTCCCGCACCCGCCCGAGAGCCGGATACGGATCCGCCAGAAACCCGGGGTCGTAGAAGTCCAGCTCGGCCATCGGTTCATTCGTCGCCACCCACCGACTCCTGTGGTATCGTAGCTGTCGTCTATGCTGGTCTACAAGGCGATGTACAAGTTCCTGGACAACGGGGTCCACGCGGAGGTGCTGGACTTTCCGGGTGTCATCAGTTGGGGGCCCGATCTGGACGAAGCGCGGCAGTTGCTGTCGAGCGCCCTGGTAGACATGGCTGAACTCAACATCGAACGGGGTGAACCGTTACCGCCGGCGAACGCGGACGCGACGGATCTCGACTCCGACCTGGAAGAGCCGATCTACCTCCTGCTTCAAGCAACGTCGCGCGTTACTATGGTGGCCCAAGACTCTTCGTCTTGAAACGTCGGGATCTTCTTCGGCATCTGCGCGTTCACGGTTGTCAATTCGTGCGCGAGGGCAGCGATCATTCGATATGGGAGAATCCCGTCAACGGTCGCCGAACCTCCATCCCGCGCCACCGCGAAGTGCATGACTACACGGCAGAACGGATCTGCAAGCAGCTCGGCATCCCCTCCATCCGAGGCACTACGTAGATGAAAACAGATACCCTACGCGGCCGGGGTGCCTCGGCTCGCTCGGGGTGATGTCGTCGGAGCAAGTAACGGTAACGGCTATCACCTCGGCTTCCGTGCTTGTTGACCGGTTGGCGGTCACAGTTCGGATTCGTCGTCGAAGTCGTCGTCGAACGGGGACGTGGCCATCATCATGGCGTTGTCGGCGGCGTCGGCGATGTCGGTGTCGTCGGAATCGATCAGTTCGGCGAGCAGCGGCTCCGCCTCCCGTGGACGGATGGCGCCGGCCGCTTCGATGGCGGCGAGCAGGAGCACCTTGTCGGTGGCGGGCGCGGTGAGCAGGGCGGATACGTGCGGCCAGGCGGCGTCGACTTCCCAAGCGCCGGCGGCGTTCACCGCTTCATAACTGACCTCTTCATCCGGGTCGTCGAGCGAGGCGACTATTTCATCGTCGAAGCCGCTCACGAACCGCATTGCGAACACCGCGGTGAGCCGCCAGTCGCGGTCGCCGCCGGAGTACGCCTTTCGGATCGCGTCCCGGTGCCAGTCGGCGGGAGCGCGCACCGAGGATTCCAGGATGCGGCGCCGCACTTCCTTCGGGATGTCATCCTCAAGGTAGCGGGCGTGGAGCGATTGCTGGATTCTGTGGAACGTGTGCTCGGAGATCGGCGGGGCGTCGAACGAATCGTCGTCGAGGCCGGGCAGGTCGCCGATGCTGTCCGTGTCCATCTGCTCCAGGACCGGTCCGAGCGACAGCGCCGCCCGGGCGCGCAGCTCCTCTGAGGCGGCGGCGTCGCCGACGATCGACAGCAGGCCGCCGGCGAGGTCGTCGTTGATGGCCACGATCTCGCCGGCCATTTCGGCGGCCAGGAGGTGTTCCGATTCATTTGCCGTCCGGTCGCGGAGAACCTCAAGCAAGGTGCTCCCGATGTCCGGTGGCCACTGCCAGGGTGGGAAGCGCGCAAGGCGCGTCAGATCCATATGTGGTACCTCACGATGAGCCGGTCGACAGGAGATTGATCTGCGGCTCGTACAGCTCCTCCAGGTAGTCGATGTCTTCCGCGGCCAGCGTGACGGAGGTTCCGGCGACCAAGTCCTCAAGTTGGGCGGCCCGCGAGACGCCGACCACGGGAGCGGCGATTCCCGGCTTGCCGAGCAGCCAGGCGATGCTGACCTGGGCAGGCGATGCGCCGTGCTTGCGCGCGACCTCCGCGACGCGGTCGGCGATCTGGAAGGCGCTCTGGCCGCCGTACAGCATTTCGCTGCGCGCCTGATCGCTCCCGTGGGAGCGGGTGGTCGAGCCTCGGTCGAATCCGCCCCGGTAGGAGCCGGTGAGCACGCCGCGCGCGAGCGGCGACCAGGGGGTGAGAGCGACGTTGTTCCGGACGCAGTAGGGGTTCATTTCGCGTTCTTCTTCCCGGTAGAGCAGGTTGTAGTGGTTCTGCATGGCCACGAACCGGGTCCAGCCGTGCATTCTGGCGGTGAGCTGCAACTCCGCGAACTGCCAGGCGAACATCGACGAGGCGGCCAGGTAGAGCGCCTTGCCGGCGCGCACCACGTCGTGCAACGCCTCCAGCGTCTCCTCGATCGGCACCGCCGGGAATCCCGCCACGCTGTGCGGATGGCGGTGGATCACCAGCACGTCGACGTAGTCGTGGCCCAGCCGGCGGAGGCTCGCGTCGATTCCCTCCATGATGTGCTTGCGCGACAGGCCGCCCTTGTTCGCGCCCTGACCCATCGGCATGGCAACCTTGGTCTGCAGCACGTACTCGTCGCGCTGCAGCAGGTCTCTGAGGAGCCGGCCCACCACCGTCTCGCAGGTACCGAGGCCATAGACGTCGGCACAATCGAAGTAGAACAGGCCGTTGTCGATTGCGCTCCCCATGATCGCCCGGGCCTGGTCCGGGTCGAGCGCCCAGTCGCCCTGGCTTCCCTGGCCCGGCTGCCCGAAGTTCATGGTGCCCAGGCACAGGCGCGATACGGTCAGGCCGCTGCCAAGTTGAACACGCTTCAGCACCGTTCGCTATCCTCCTCGGGATCGACCTTGAGGTCCACCACCTTCGCCCCGCTCACGCCGCGCAGGCGGGCGGGCGCGACCGGGAACACGCTGAACGGGCTGCCGCCCGCGGCCCACACCTCCGCGAAACGGAACAGGTCGGCATCCATGAACACGTCGACCGGAGCGGCGTAACCGAGGGGAGGGACGCCGCCGATGGCAAACCCGGTGGCCGCACGCACGAAGTCGGCATCCGCACGCCCCACCGGTTCGCCGAGCGCCGCCGCGAGCTTGCCGGTATCGAGCCGATTGTCGCCGCTCATGATGGCGACCACGGCGCGGTCACCGCCGCGAAACACCAGCGTCTTGGCGATCTCCGCCACCGAGCAGCCCACAGCCGCCGCCGCCTCTACGGCGGTGCGGGTCGAGCCCGGCAGAGTGTGGATCGTGCATCGCAGCCCGGCCGCCTCAAGCGCGGCGCGCACGCGGTCAGGCCCCTTCATTCTTGCCATGTATCGGCGCGCATTGTAGCCGACTGCAAGTTTCAAGGGGAGCACCCGCGACGCTCCGGCCCGCGAGGGCGTCGCACCCAGGGCAGCAGGCGGTGGCGGTCGGCACCGTCGCCCGGGACGCCCTGGAATGGGGTCGCGGGGCGCCGCACCTCCCGCATCATGGCAGCCGGGGGGTACAAGTGCGGGGGCGCGGGTCGGCCGCGAAGCACCTTCGACGCCGAGACACCAGTGCTTCGCGTCAGGCGAAGGGTCAGCGGCGGACGGCGACGAAGAACAGGCGGCGGAACGGGTACAGGGTGATGCCGTCGCCGCGCCGCGGATACGCGTCCCGGAGCCGTCTGCGGTACTCGGCGAGGTAGGCGGCGCGGTCGGCGTCGCCGAGGCCGGTCAGGAACGGGCGCAGGCTGGTGCCGGTGACCCACTCCAGCACCGGGTCGGCGCCGGTGAGGGCGTGCAGGTACTCGGTGGTCCACACTTCGATGTGGGCGGCGCCGGGTGCCAGCAGGTCGTAGTAGAAGCCGGGTTCGTGCAGCCAGCGGTTGTTTGCCGCCTGCCGCAACCGGTCGTTGCCGAGCCGGGAGCCGCCGGCGCCGCCGTCGGCGAGGGTCTCCCGCATCAGGCGGTGGGATGGCTGGTCCCAGCTCAGCGGCGCCTGCACCGCCAGGCAGCCGCCGGCCGGCAGCAGCGACCAGAGGCGCGGAATGAGGGTGGCATGATCGGGCAGCCATTGGACGACGGCGTTGGAGAACAGCAGCGACGGGGTCGCGGCGGGTTGCCAGTCCGCCAGGTCGCCCTGCTCCCAGCGCACGCGGGACGGGGTCGCCCGCGCCTTGGCCAGCATCTGCGGCGAGTTGTCCATCCCCACCAGGTCGGCGGCAGGCCAGCGGTCGGCGAGCAGGCGGGTAATGTGGCCGTTGCCGCAGCCGAGGTCGTAGACGCGCCGCGGCGCGGCCAGCGGCACCCGCGCCACCAGGTCGAGGGCCGGCCGCAGGCGGTGATCGGAGAACTTGAGGTACTGCGCGGGATCCCACGATTCTCCGGCGATGTCGCGTACGTGTGCGGTGCCTTGGGTCATGGTGATGCGGGAGGCGCGGAATAATACCACACCCGCACCCACGGCCATGCCGGCGCCGGCTGCCGCTCCTTGTGCGGTGCATCCACCGCAGGGGGCCGGCACGGTCGAGCGCGCCGGTTCGCCGCCGCGGAACCGGGAAGAGCCGGGCAAGGGCGGCCCGGCACCTGCGCCGGCGGCGCGACGAGTGGGGCAGGCTCGATGCACCGGCTCGGCATGCGCCCCGCGCAACTTGGAATGCGGGCCGCCCGACGCGGGCGCCGGCGCCGCGGACCCGCGCGCGGTCGCGGCAGGCCGGAGCGGTGCCGGAGCCGCAGCCGGTCAGGAAGTGGCGGCGGTCCGGACAGACTCATCGCGCACGTCCGGGCAACTCCGTGCTCCGGACGTACCGGGCCATGCCGATTAGGGCACTTTGACATCGCCGAGTCTCTCGGGCAGCCTCCGGGGTAGCGATGAATCGACCCAACATCCTGCTCCTGATGAGCGATCAGCAGCGCTGGGACACCCTGGGCTGCTACGGCGGCACCGCCATCCCCACTCCGGCGCTGGACGGCCTGGCCGCCGGCGGCGTGGTGTTCGAGCGCTGCTACGTGAACGTGCCGATCTGCACGCCGAGCCGCGCCTGCATGCTGACCGGCAGGCTGCCCGCCGGGCACGGCGTGTACGGCATTCACGACACTCTGCCCGACGACCAGGTGCTGCTGCCGGAGCACCTGGCGCGCCTCGGCTACCAGACCGCCCTGGTCGGCAAGCTGCACGTGTCCGGTCGCGCGGTGGAGTGCACCCGGCGCCACCCGCACGACGGCTTCGAGAGCTACGAGTGGAGTATCGATCCGCAGGTGCACCTGGACTCGCCGTTCAACGCCCACGCCGCGTGGCTGCGCGAACGCCATCCCGAGTTCCTGGACCGGCTGCTGACCGGTTCACAGGACCATCACCCGGCGGAGGCGCACTTCAGCACTTGGGCGGCGGAGCGGGCAATCGCCTTCCTGGAGGAGCGCGAACCGGGGCGGCCGTTCTTCCTCAACGTCAGCCTGTTCGATCCGCACGGACCCTACTTCGACTACCCGCTCGCCGCCGGCGACCTGGTGGACCGCTCACGGATGGCGCCGGTGCAGCCCCTCACCGCGGCCCATGAGCCGGTTCCCGGCGGCGTGGCGCGCGAGCGGGCGCTGTTCCACGCCGGGCAGGGCAGGGCGGCCGACCCGCGGCGCCGCGACATCGAAGCGATCCGTCACGGCTACCTGGCGTCGATCGCCTTCATGGACCAGCAGGTCGGGCGCATCTTGGCCGAACTGGAGCGGCGCGGCCTGGCGCGCGACACGCTGGTGCTGTTCGTGTCGGACCACGGCGACATGATCGGCGACCTGGAACTGATCGCGAAGGGCGCCTTCTTCTACGATCCCGGCACCCGGGTGCCGATGATCCTGCGCCTGCCGGAGGGGGAGCTGGCCGGCAGCCGGCTGCCCGACCTGGTGCAGCCGCACGACCTGGCGGCCACCCTGCTGCGCGCCGCCGGCATGCCGCCCGCCGGCGTGGCGGCGCTGATGCCGCAGTCGATGGACCTGGCCGCCTTGGCCCGCGCCGGCGCCGACTACCCGGAGCGCCGCGATCATGCCATCACCCTGTACCGCAACTCCGGCATCGGCCCCGGCCAGCAGTTCTGGGATCCGCCGATCTACGCCTCCATGTTCCACGACGGCCGCTACAAGCTCACGCTGTACCAGGACCCGGCGGCGCGCAGCGATCCCGAGGGCGAGCTGTACGACATGGAGGAAGATCCGGGCGAGACCGCCAACCTGTGGGCCGACCGCCGCCGCGCCGCCCGGCGCGACCACCTGATCCACCGTCTGGGCGCGGCCCTGGTGGCCAGCGAGGTGCAGCACCTCGCCGGCCGTGGCGGCCGGAGCTGGCCCTACGTGCACGATCCTCGGTAGTCGGGGAGCGTTACGGTGTCGGCGGCGGTGAGAGGCGGTTGAAGCCCATCGTGTCGGTGCCGTGGATCACCTGCAGGGCGTGGCCGTCGGTGTCGTAGCCCAGCACCTTGACGATCGGGATGATCGCCCGTACCGCCAGCCCGACGCGCCGCAGGTCGGAGTGGTTGGCCTCCGAGTGGTGCAGCGTGCGCTCGTTGAACAGGATGAACTCTCCGGGCTGCATCTCCAGGTCGGTGAGGTCGCGCGGGTCGTAGTAACCGGCGTCCGCCATCTCGTCGAACTGCACGTCGGGGGTGGCCTCGACGTGCGGGACGATGCTGCGGTGGGAGCCGGGGATTACCTGCAGGTTGCCGTTCTGCCGGGTGGAGGGATCCACCGCGATCCAGGCGGAGATGATCACCGGCGGCTCCAGCGGCCAGTAGTTGAAGTCCTGGTGCCAGGGTATCGCCTTGCTGCCGCGGTTCTTGACGAAGAAGTTGGTGCGCCACAGCAGCAGGTCGGGTCCGTACAGGCAGGCCATCCGCTCCACGATGGCCGGGTGGGTGGCCAAGTCGTACACCGCGCGGCTGTCCAGGTGACGATTGTGTACGCGGCGCTCGCCGTGCGGCGGATCGGTCGCCAGAACCCGCTCGATCACCGGCCTCCGCGCCGCCATCTCGTCCGGCGAGCACAGCGAGTAGGGCCCGAGATAGCCGTCGCGACGAAACCGCTCCATCTCGGCGGCGGACAGCGCAGCGGGTGCCGAAGCCGGTGCCATGGGTGTTGCCAATTGCTGCTCCTTGCTTGCCGTTGCGCTACCGTTCGGCCTCGATCCAGTCCGATCCCTGGGCGTGCAGACGCGTGCGGAGGTCCGCTTCCAGCCGTTCGACCGTCGCGGCGGAGTTAGTTGCGGCTGCCCCGCGGTCGGCGATCAGGTTGTGTCCGGTGACGGCCGCCGACTCGTCGGAGGCGAGAAACAGCAGCACCTCGGCCACCTGCTCCGGCAGGGCGGGGCTGCCGAGCGGATAGATGTGCTGCTGGCGGCGCACCTCGGCGGGGTTATCGTCGAGCATGGCGAGCTTCTTCTCGGTGAGCATGCGCGCAGGGGTAACGGAGTTGACGCGAATCCCGTGCGGGCCGCAGGCAACTGCGAGGTGCTTGGAAAAGCTGATCATGCCCGCCTTGGCCGGGCCGTACGACGAGATGCCGGTGTTGCCGAACAGCGCGGTGTTGGACGACACGTTGACGATGCTGCCGCCGCCCTGGCGGATCATCGCCGGAATCACCTGCTGGCAGAACAGAAACGGAGCGGTCATGTGGCAGAAGATGCCCTCTTCCCAGTCCTGCAGCCTGACCTGCTCGATCGATCCTCCCGGGTTGTCGATGATGGCGTTGTTCACCATCACGTCGATCCGTCCGTAGCGCTGCAGGGTGTACTGCACGAGATCCGTGATATCGTCCCGGATCATCACGTCGCACTTCCGGTAGGCGATCTCCCCGTTCAGCCCCTGCGCCTCGCGCAGCACCGCCTCGCCGTGCTCCGGCGTGCGCCCGCGGTCGCAGACCACCACCGAGGCGCCCTCGCGGGCGAACAGCAGCGCCGCCGCCTTGCCCAGCCCCAGGGTGGCGCCGGTGATGATGGCTGCCTTGCCTGCCAGTCTGCCTGCCATGCGCCGAACCGGACCGCCCCTATTCCTGCTCGGCCTTCTGGATGAACTTCTGCTTTGCGTAGTCGCTTACGCCCTCGGCGGCCTTGGCGGCCTGCTCCCACTCGCCGCGCTTCTCGTGGTAGTGCATCGCCTTGTAGGACTCGGGATCCTCGGCCAGATCGCCGGTGGTGCCGATATTCGGCGAGGCGAAGGTATGGCTGGCGTAGTCGCGCGGCGCGGCGGCGCCGCAGGACGGGCACCGCGTGCGGGCGACCTCATCGCTGTTGACGTTGAGCAGCAGTTTCTCGAATACCTGCTCACAGGCACTGCATCGATAGACGTATACCGGCATGCTCGTAGACCTACTCAGACCTTCCCGAGCTTACCGTAGCTGTCATGTATGAAGTTATCGACGCCGTTCTGCGGCGCCTTGGTGTGACCAAATGTCCACTCCCTTTCATCTTCGAAGTACGTAGCACCTTCGCCGTTACAATTCGCTTTTGCCGCAAACGTTCAGCGACTCAAATACTGGTGGCGCCATCGGAGGCATACTGAAATATCACGTAGCTTTTCGAGATGTATCGCACCCATCATCGCCTGCTTCGCCGTGGTCCGCCTCCGTCTTGATGGCGGATGGGGCGTCATCCGCTATGGGTGTCACAGAGACGGCTTGTGTAGCTGCTTTCATAGACAATTCCAATTCACTTCTACTATGAGCTATTTCTCCTATCGCATCAGCCACCACTCTGTCCCCGAAGAATATCAAGCTTACGGAAAGCGCTATAGCCAAAGAAAATAACATCCACAAGCAAACGAGTACAGGGTGTCCACCTGCAAGTGTGAAGTTCCAAATCTGCGTAGCGTTGATTCCCGCGGCTGCAATGTAAAGAGTAGAAACGACAACCATTGTCGCAGCTAGTTTTCTGTCGACACCCAACAACAACCAGCGACACAATTTGTTCACATGCGGTGTATCGGTTAAGTCAGGGGATTGCTCTTGCTTTGGATGATTGGCTAGTTCGACTATGTGGCGATAGTGCGATGATTTCTTTAGATCCGTGTGCAACTCGTCAAGGCCGTCGGTAGCCGCTTGAGCCTTATCTCGTATTTGTTGGCGGTACTGAAATGGGCCGAGTCGTAGATAGGCGGCGTTCAGAGCAAGACAAGTTGCGGCCATTGGAGTGAGCTCGGGGAACAGTTTCATAGTTTGTTCTACCGTACCAAGATCCCTTTTCACACATCAACTTGATAACGCAACAGGTGTACTCATCTTCCAGAGTGTATCGAATACGCTACACAGATTACTGCCGCCCTTGTTGTCTCCGAAAGAGGCAATCGCAGAAGGAGAGTCCCTATCCTGCTCAAACCGGTAGCTGTTGCAGTCTGCGACGACGAAATGAAATCGATAGCGGCTACGCAGATCAGAGGGCGCACTACGAACGCTCACTGTGGGGAACTTCTTCATGACCTGTATAAAGGCGTTAAATTCGAAGATCTCGAGATTATCGTCCTCCTTTAGAATCTGCAGTTCGTTCCTTGAGTTCCTTGACAAGAAACCAATGGCCTGAGACATGATCTCGTAGCCACTATAGACCCGAGGATTGAGGTTGCCAGTAAGAATGGATACTTTGCGTTCCGCAACGTTGAACAATGCTTCAATGACAACCGCTGCGTGTTCCAAAGACCCATTGTATATGGGCTTTCCATCCTTAGCCATAGCACTTTCGAACACGAAACGCCGATAGTCTCGCGCACTCAGAGGATTGAAGTAGTGTCTGATCGGGGATGTCTCACCCCGGCCCGAAGCTATATGTTCTTTGGTATTGGTAGGGTGGTTCATATGTCCTCGTAACAAAATGTACTGCCATAGTCAAGCACACGTGGCCCAACTGGCTGTTCGTGCGGGTATTCGTCGGATAGCGTATCAAGAGCGGGCCCGCGACAGATCCATAAATCGTTTATATTACTAGAGTTATACGAACTAATCATCCGAATCTTCCGCGGTCCTACAGCGATTCACCCGTCTTGAGGAACGAGGGCAGAGAGGAATTCCACGATCTGTCAGTTGGCGACGGCGCTACGAGCGTTCGGCGATCATACATATCTGTACCTCCGTGTCGCAAGTGTGGTAGCCTTCACTGTGCCGTACCGGATGCGGTTGCGCAAGTGAGCATAGCTGCAGCGCTCATTTGTGAACTGAACACGTCCCGTGCAACAGCCACATGAGTATACCGCAAGAGCCTCGTGCAGGTCGGCGTGCGGTACCAGGTCTGGTCGAAGGCCGGGCCGGTGACCAGACCGGCGATGGTGCGGCGCCGAGCGATTTGCTCGGTCTGCTGGAACATGATCACGTACGGCCCCTCGACCTGGAGACGCCGCTGCAGGTCGCGGTACAGCTCGGCGCGCCAGGCCGGATCGCGTTCACTGCGCGCCCGGACCACCGCGGCGTTGACCTCGTCGTCGGCCCACGCGTTGCGCCACGCAAGCACGCCGGTGAGGTTCGCCTCCGCGCGGTTGTCCGGGTTGCGGGCGAAGGCGTCCGCGTTGGAGTGCGGGTCGACGTAGTCGGGCGACCAGGGCGCCAGTATGAGCTGGTGGCGCCGAGCACGGTAGCGGGGCCAGAGGGTGCTCCCCGCCACCGCTTCGACCTGGGCTTCGATGCCGACACGAGCAAGGGCGTCCGCAACCGCGCGCGCAATCGCCGGGAACGGCGGGCTGGTAAGCGTTTCGAGGCGCACCGCGAATCCCTGGCCGTGGCCCGCCTCGGCAAGCAGTTCCTCGGCGCGCGCGAGGTCGAGACGGTAGGGCGTGGCGCTGTACGAGGCCCACAGTCCGAGCGGCCAGAACGCCTGGTGAACCACGAACTGGCCGGCAAGAAAGGAATCCGCCATGCCGTGGTAGTCGACCGCGTGGCGCAGCGCCTGCACCACCAGCGGGTTGCCGAGAATCGGATGGCCGGCGTTCGCCGCGAGGTAGATCAGCGTGCCGCGTGGGTGGCTGTCGACGGCCGTCTGTTCGTTGCCGGCGAGCGCCGCGACCAGGTCGGGGGTGAGGTCGCGGGCCAGGTCGACGTCGCCGCGCTCCAGCAGCCGCCGCTGCTCGGACGCCTCCGGCACGTGGCGCAGGGTGACCCGCCGCACGCCCGGCGGGCCGTGCCGAAAGTGCCGATTCGCTTGGAGCTCCACCGACTCGTCGGGCTGCCAGGCGACCAGCCGGAACTGTCCGGAGCCAGCGCTGTTGGACGCCATCGCGATCACCAGGGCATCCGGTGGCGTATCGGCGACGGCGGTTGCGGCAGCCAGGGCCAGGAGGCCCGGCAGCACGATGGGCGGTGGCGCACGGAACCGGAACATGGCTCCGGAGTGTACCGCAACGAGCGGCACGGTTCCGACTTCGCAGGCCGCGCCTGCTGCTACTGATCGAAGGGATTGCCCATGAACCGCTCGAAACGGAGCTGCTCCGGGTGAATCCCGATCGCAACTCCGTAGTCCCGTGCGGCCTGAATGGTCCTGGGCGAGTCGGCGCTCATCTCCATCACCCGGCCGGGGTATGCAACCTTGATTTCCTGGTCCCGCTCCCGGTGTAAGTACCACCCCGGCGACAGCAGCCGTTCCGCGACCCTTTGCAGCAGGGAGTCCACCTCCTCGTCGGGGACTTCGACATTGCAGAACGTGAACTCTCCTCGCGACCCCTCGCGCTCTAGCCGCTGCTTCGACCTGCCCGTGACGGCGACGCGGTCCCAGACTCCCGCGCCGTCCGCCAACGACTCCGCTATCAGCACGCCTTTCCACTTCACGCTTCGGGCTCTCTTCACCTTCGGAACTGCGGGGTGTCCCGCGCGGTCCTGCAGCCCGCTACGCCGCTCTGAGCGAGCCGGTCAGCACCACCGCTCCCGCCGGCAGGGCGATGCCGCGCCGGCCGAGGCTGTTCACCAGCCAGGCCAACACGTCCAGGGGATGGCGCCGCCAGGCGCCGCGGTAGGTCGGCACGCGCGCACCGCCATCGACGCGCAACTCCACGATCGCGCGCACCAAGTCGCGGTCGCGCCAGTCGGGGATTGGCGTCCCGATTACCGCGCCGCCGCTGTTGCCGCTGTCGGCGATCTCGCTGAGATCGTCCGGAGCCACGGAGTAGCGCGACTGGGTGAGGTCGAACGCCGCCAGCAGCTCGCTCACCTCCGCCAAGTCGGCGGTCTGGTACGCGGCGCACCGCGGCGGTAGCTCGGCCAGCGTCCGGACCGCGAACTCGGTCTCCAGGTTGGCGGCGGGGAGTCGGCCGCCGGCAGCACGCCGTCACTGGAGTACACGCGCGTGCCGAACAGCGGGCCCGGAATCGGCTCGTCCAGGCCGCGCTCGGCGATGATGGCGGGCGTCGCGGCACCCACCTTCCAACCGGCCACCGGCAGCCCGAGCAGACCCGTCACGGCGTCCTGCATGGCGTACGCCTCGTCGCGGCTGCGCGGCCGGGCATCGCCCAGGCCCGGAATCCGTATGCCGGATCGCCATGCGTGGGCCAACCGCCGCGCCACGATGCCCGGATGTTGCATCGGCGAGCTACGCCGGTCGGCGGCCGAGACGACGCGGCGGATCGCGGCGATGTGCTCGGGGCCGGAGGCGCAGCAGCCGCCGACGATCTGCGCGCCGGCGTCCAGCCAGCCGAAGGCGAACCGGGCGATGCGCGACGGGGAGTAGCCCGCCGCCTGGATGATGTCCGGCCCGCGGGTGGGCAGTTGGTTGCTGAGCAGGGGGCGGTTGGCAAACCGGTCCCGTCGGGTCGTAGCCGAGGTTGGCGTACGCGCCGATGACGCCGCCGAATGCCCGCGCGGCAACGGCAGGCCAGCACCAGCCTGCAACCATGCGACGACTCTCGTTCCGCGCCCACCGGCTAACGGCGGGTCGTGGTCCGGGCAGCGGCGGCGCCCGCGGCCCAGTACTCGGCAGCCGCTCGGTCGGCCGGCTCTACCTCAAGATTCTGCAGCAGGGCCAGAATCGTCCTCCCGGTGGAGTCACTCGGACCGAACCGCGCCCGCCGTACGGTAGCCGAGAAGGACTCCCCGGGCCGCTTGGCGGCCTTGAGCTTTTCGTAAGCGTCCAGCTCAAGCGATGTGTTCTTGGTTGTCATGGATGAACAGTATACGAAGACTCGCAGGCACGGCACCTGAGCGCCCCGGCGTGAGGCATCGGCGGTACCTACGACATGATCAGGCCGCCGTCGACGTTGATGGTCTGGCCGGTGATGTAGGCGGCGTCGTCGGAGGCGAGGAAGGCAACGAGGCCGGCCACATCCTCGGGTGTTCCCGCCCGCTTCATGGGAATGCCCTCGACCCATTCGGCCATCAGCTCGCCGGGCCCGTAGTCGCCGAGCAGCGTTCCCCAGGCGCGGTCGTTGTAGGCCCACATCCCGGTATCGATGATGCCCGGGCAAAATGCGTTGACCGTGATCCCGTCGGCGGCGAGTTCCTTCGCCAGGCTGTGCGTGATCCCCACGACCCCCATCTTGCTTGCCGCGTAGTGCGGCGTGTAGATGAAGCCCTCGCGGGCTTGGCCGGAGGCGGTATTGATGAGCCGCCCCCAGCCGTTCGCTCGCATGTAGGCTGCCGCGGCCTGGCAGCACAGGAACACTCCCTTGGTGTTCACCGCCATGATCCGGTCCCACTCCTCCTCGCCCAACTGCTCGACGCGCGCGATGGTAATGACTCCGGCGTTCTGCACCGAGATGTCCACCGAGCCGTAGCGCTCGAAGGCGGTCGCGTAGAGACGATCGACGTCGCTCTTCCGGGTCACGTCGCAGACCAGGGCGATAGCCTCGCCGTCATCCTTCCTGATCTCCTCGGCGACCTCGTGCACGGCCTCTTCGTCTGCACTCGCGACGACGCGCGCACCGTCCGCGGCAAATCGCCGCGCAATGCCACGTCCGATTCCGCGGCTCGCACCGGTGACCACGACCGTCTTCGCCGGCATTCCTGATCCTCCTCCCCTCCGGACCGCTTCAGAGCTGTAAGAACCAGTTACCCCTCGTACTCGTCGCGTTCGCGGGCGAAGTGCTTGAGCTTGGCGAAGAAGTCCTCGTGGATGAAACGCGCGTCGATGTCCTCGTATACGCGAATCGGCCGATTCTTTCCCGTGTGGCGGTAGTGCATCGTGGGCTCGAACTCCGGCGCGGGGCGCCAGCTCCATGCGCCGCAGCCCGGGTACATCATCACGCCGACGCACGGGGAGTCTCCGAGCGAGCGGTACGGCATGGCGAATGGCCTCGTTTCGGCGTTGTGCTCCACCAACTGGTCGACGAGGTAGCGGCCGATCCTGCCGCACGGGTATACCTTGTCGAACAGTTCCGCGTAGCTTACCGGCATCCTTCGATACACGGTCTGCGGGATCTGCCACACGGCGAGCCGGGAGCGCATGATGACGTTGGCGGCGCCGACGTCGTTGGACAGGTTGTACTCGCGGCCGCCGAGCGGCCACGGCCCTCCGCCGATCCAGATCACCACCACGTTGCGCGATTCGATGGCCGGCTCCAGGAGCAGCGCGGACGCCATGTCGGTGAGCGGACCGTAGAAGGCGACGTGCAGGGGCCGCGGGTCGTCCTTCATGGCCTGCTCGATGATCAGGCGCGCGCCGGGCGAGTCGACAGGCGTGCGTTCGTCGGGCAGCTCATGCTCGCCGCCGTCGGCCACGTGGACCTGGTCGCGGAGATCCATGAGGTCGAGCAGCAGCATGGTCTCGTCGTGGCTGTCGCGGAGACTGTGCGCCGACTTTCCCGTCCCGAAGTGGGCGGGAACCACGCCGTGCAGCTCGAACGCCGGCGTAAGTATGGCGTGCACGATAGCGTACTGATCGTCCGCTTCGTTCTTGGCGTCGGTATTCACGATCACGCGAATCTTCTTGTCGTCTGGGAACTCGTAGTGCATGGGAATCCCTCTCCTTGTTCAGATTCAGAGTCTGTATGTCAACTGTCGACCGGGGCAACGACGACCTCGATACCGCGGCGTTCGAACTCGGCGCGGTCGTCGGCACCGATACCGTCGTCGGTGATGAAGGTGTGGATCAGGTCCAGCCCGCCGAGCGCGGCAAGGGCGGACTTGCCGAGCTTGGTGGAGTCGGCCACGAGATACACTTGGCGTGCCGAGGCGATCATTGCGCGCTTCACGTAGATGTCGTTGAACCCCGGGTAGGTGAGACCGGCGGCGAACGAGATGCCGCCCGCGGCGAGGAACAGCTTGGCCGCATGGATCTTGTCGAAGAACGCCGCGGCCTTCTCGCCGGTCAGTGACAGCGTGGGGCCCTTGAACTCCCCGCCGGTGACCATGACCTCGAAACCGAAGTGCCCTCCGAGGAGCAACGCGATGTTCAGGGCATTGGTGACGATCGTGAGGTCGCGCTTGCCCTCCAGGTTCCTGGCGACCTCGGTAACCGTGGAACCCGCGTCCAGGATGATGGTGTCGCCGTCACGGACAAACTCCGCGACCTTGCGGCCGATCGCGCTCTTGCGCTGCATGTTCTCGGTGTGTTGCAGGCTGAGACTCCGCACCTGGTCGGGTATGCTCTTCAGGAACGCGCCGCCGTACTCGCGTATGATCAGGCCATCCTCCTGCAGCCGGTCCAGGTCCTGCCGGATCGTGGGTTCGGAGACCGCGAACACACGGCTGAGCTCGCTCACCCGCGCGCTGCCCTCCTCCTGCAACAACTCGAGGATTCTCACCCGCCGCTGCTGGCCGAGAAGATTCGACTGCCCTCTGCTCGAATTCGCTCTGGCTGCCATCTCAGGAGATTATGACGTGACCTCCGGGTCTTGAGAATGCGCGGACGACGCTGAGGCGCGCCCTGGGCCGATACCGTGCCGACGTGCCGAGATCGGCCAAGCGCGCAGGCATACCATAGGTGAACGAAGAATAATGCGCAACAATGGGTTGACCATCACCATCGATTCACTTACGGTGGGCTGCGGATTTCAGAGGAGTGCGTGACAGATGACGGATCGAGAGCTGGCTCTGAAGTCGGTCTGCTACCGCCGGACGGTGCTGCGGATCATCAAGGAGGCCGGGGCAGGCCACACCGGGGGCAGCCTGTCGTGCATCGACGTTCTCAACGTGTTGTACAACGACGTGTTGAACGTCTCCCCCGCTGCCTTTGCGGATCCGGCGCGCGATCGGTACATCCACAGCAAGGGCCACTCCGTCGAGGCGCTCTACACCGTCCTCGCCGACCGCGGGTTCTTTCCGGACTCGCACCTGCACACGCTGAGCCGCTACCGGTCGCACTTCGTCGGGCACCCGACGCGGAAGGTCAACGGCATCGAGCACAATACCGGCGCCCTCGGGCACGGCCTGCCGGTGGCCGCGGGACTGGCGCTCGCCGGCGCGAGGAGCACGCGTCGATTTCGTGTGTTCGCGTTGCTGGGCGACGGCGAGCTTACCGAGGGCTCGGTGTGGGAGGCGGCGATGGCGGCGGCTCACTACCGGCTGGACAACCTGGTCGTGATCGTGGACCGCAACGGACTGCAGATCACCGGGCGCACGGAGGACGTGATGGGCCTGGAGCCGTTGGCGCAGCGGTTCTCGGCCTTCGGCCTGGAGGTGCGTACGTGCGACGGCCATGACATCGGGGCCCTGCGCGCCGCGTTCGAGGAGATCCCCTTTGCTCCGGGGCGCCCCAGTCTGCTGCTCGCCCGCACGGTGAAGGGTAAGGGCGTGAGCTTCATGGAGGACCAGGCCGGGTGGCACCATCATGTGCCGAGCGACGCAGAACTCCGTTCGGCGCTGCAGGAGCTGCAGCGCGCGGAGGCCGAGTTGCAGGTGGTGTGCGCTTGAGCAACCAAGCCAATGGCGGGCGGTGCGTCCGCGCTCTCCAGGCAAGCCGGCCCAACCAGGAGGTCTTCGCCGAGACGGTGCTGGAGGCGGCGCGGCGCGACCCGAGCGTCCTGGTAGTCACCAGCGACTCGCGAGGGTCCGCGAGGCTCGGGGAGTTCGCCGGCGAGCTCCCGGAACGCATCGTGGAACTCGGTATTGCGGAGCAGAACCTGGTCGGCGTCGCGGCGGGCTTGGCGGCCGGAGGCAACACGGTCTTCGCCGTTTCGCCGGCCTGCTTCCTCACTACCCGGTCGCTGGAGCAGATCAAGAATGACATCGCTTATTCCGACCACAAGGTGGTCCTGGTGGGGATCAGTGCGGGGGTGAGCTACGGCGCCCTGGGCTCGACCCACCACTCGCTGAACGACTTTGCGTCACTCAGGGCCCTGAACAACCTCGACATCGTGGTGCCCGCGGACAACCGGCAGACGCGGCAGGCGGTGTTGGCGGCGCTCGACCACCCACGCCCGCTGTACCTGCGGTTCGGCAAGCGTCCGGTCCCCGATCTGCCTGCCGGCGCCGGCGCGTTCTCCATAGGACGTGCGGAGTGCATCGCCGAGGGCGCGGATGCCGCGTTGGTGGCCACCGGGGAGACGGTGTGGCGAGCCATGGCGGCGCGTTCGGCTCTCGCGGACGAAGGTATCTCCTGCCGGGTGCTGTGCATGCACTCGATTCGCCCGTTCGACGGCGCCGCGATCCTGGAGGCGGCCCGGTCGGCACGCGCGGTCGCGTGCATCGAGGAGCACTCCGTGCACGGAGGGCTCGGCGAGCAATGCGCTGCGCTGCTCATGCAGGAAGGGGTCCGAGTGCCTTATAGAATAATGGGTATCCCGGACGAGTACACGGTGACCGGCAGCCAGGAAGAGATCCTGTCGCACTACGGCATCTCGCCAAGCGGGATCGCCGCCGAGATGCGCCGCCTGCTGGCGGCGGGCCGACAATAGGCTGCCGACAAAAGGCTGCCGATAATGGGCTAGCGAGGCTATCGCGACATGGATCACGACGTGCAAGGAGGAGAGACATGGCGGACTTGAGATTCGGTGCGGGGATATGGATGTTCTGCCAGTTCGTGGACCGTTACGCGACCGACGCATACGGCCCACCGGCGACGACCCTGGATGCGATCGCGCGCGCCGGGGAGGTGGAAGGCCTCGAGGTGCTGGACATCAACTACCCGTTCGGTGACGGCATCGGCGTCGCCGACGTGAAGGCGGCGTTGGCCCGCCACAACCTGAGCGCGCAGGCCATTACGCCGCACATCTACATGCGCGAGTTCACGCGCGGCGCCTTTACCAACCCCGACCCGGCGCTGCGGGAGCGAGCGCTGGACCGATGCCGGGAGGGCATTGAGGTGGCGCGCGAGCTGGGGGCGAAGTACGTGAAGTTCTGGCCGGGACAGGACGGTTACGACTACCCGCTGCAGGCCGACTACGGGTGGCTGTGGGAGCAGTCGGTGGGGGCGGTCAGGGAGCTTGCCACCTCGGCGCCCGACATGCGGTTTGCCATCGAGTACAAGCTGAAGGAACCGCGCACCCACATGTTCTTCTGCAACGCGGCGACCACCATCCTGGCGATCCAGGACATGGGGGTGGACAACGTCGGTGTGGTGCTCGACGTCGGGCATTCCCTGTTTGCCAAGGAGACTCCGGCGGAAGCGTTACGGCTGGCGCACCGTTTCGACCGGCTGGCCAGCGTCGAGATCAACGACAACTGGCGCGAGTGGGACGACGACCTGGCCGCCGGGTCGATCCACCTGGTCGAGACGCTGGAGGTGATGCTGGCGCTGCGCGAGATCGGCTGGAGCGAGCCGCTGCTGCTGGATCAGTTCCCGTTCCGCGAGGATCCGGTGACCGCGGCGCGCGAGAGCATTCGCACCATCCGGCAACTGGATGCGCTGGTCGACCGCCTCGACCGCGACGCGCTCGCCGACGCGCAACGCCGGCAGGACGCGCTGGCGGCACAGCGCCTGGTCCTGGACCTGCTGCTCTCCTGAGCCGGGTGCTCTGCTGAGCCCTATGCACATCCTGGCCGTGGACCAGAGCACCGCATCCACAAAGGGCTTGGTGTTCGATGAGCAGGGCACGGTCGTGGCGCGGGCGGCGCGGGCCCACCGGCAGCACCACCCGCGGCCGGACTGGGCCGAGCACGATGCGGAGGAGATCTACCGGAACGTCCTCGCGGTGATCGGCGACCTGGTCCAGGGCGAGATGGACGCCCGGTCGCTCGCCGGCCTGGCCTTCACCAACCAGCGCGAGACCGCGGTGGTCTGGGACCGGGATTCCGGCCATCCCGTGCACCCGGCGATAGTCTGGCAGTGCATGCGGGGTGCCGAGGCGTGCCGCGAACTGCGCGCAGCGGGGCTCGAAGAACTGTTCCGGCAGCGCACCGGGCTGCTCCTGGATCCGTTCTTTTCCGCGAGCAAGATACGCTGGGTGCTGGAGCACGTACCCCGCGCACGCGAGAAGGCCGAATCCGGCGAGCTGCTGGCCGGCACCATCGACAGTTGGCTGGTGTGGAAGCTGACCGGTGGCAGCGTTCACGTCACCGACCTCTCCAATGCGAGCCGTACGCTCCTGCTGGACATACGGCGGCGGCGCTGGGACCCCGAGCTGTGTGCGCACTTCGGCATCCCCGTCGCGATGCTGCCCGAGCCGGTCTCGTCGAGCGGGCTGGTGGGCGAGACGACGGCGGACGGCGTGCTGCCGGCGCCGGTACCGATCGCCGCCATCGCCGGCGACTCGCACGCGGCGCTGTTCGGGCAGCGCTGCTTTGCTCCCGGTGACGTGAAGGTGACCGTGGGCACCGGCTCCTCGATCATGATGAACGTCGGCGGGCAGGTGCGCGATTCCGGCGCCGGGCTGGTCAGCTCGATCGGGTTCGGGCTCGAGGACCGCGTCGACTACGTGCTCGAGGGAAACGTGCACTCGGCCGGCGACACCGTCCAGTGGCTGATCGACGGGCTCGAGCTGTTCGACGGCATCGACACGATCGAGCGGCTGGCCGGCTCGGTGGCCGGCAGCGGCGGGGTATACCTGGTTCCGGCGTTCAGCGGCTTGGGCGCGCCCTGGTGGGACAATGGCGCCACGGCCGTGCTGGCCGGGATGAGCCGCGAGACCGCTCGCGCGCACGTTGCCCGGGCCGCCGAAGAGAGCATCGCCTTCCAGGTGCGCGACGTGCTGGAAGCGGCGTGCGCGGTAGTTGGCACCCCGCTGGCCGACCTGCAGCCGCGCTTCGACGGCGGCGGCAGCGAGAGCGACTTCCTGATGCAGACCGTGGCGGACCTGATCGGCGTGCCGCTGCTGGCGGCGCCGCACCAGGACATGTCGGCGCTCGGCGCCGCGCTCTTGGCGGGCCTGGCCACTGGGGTGTGGCAGGGAACAGGCCGGATCGAGGCGCTTCCGTTCGCCCGGCGCCGCTTCGAGCCCGCGCTGGCGGCCGGCGAGCGGGAGCAGCGCTACGCGGACTGGCTGCAGGCCGTGCAGCGCGCCAGGCTGCGCCCGGCGTAGAGTCCCGCGCACGGCCCGGTTCGGCGGTCGCGGCAGTGGCGAAAGGACAAGAGAACGCTTGACATCGAAAGCAGTCGAGCCTATGGTCGTCTGATCATCATTAGGAGGTGTATATGATCAAACGAAGTGTCGTATTCGTTTTGGTGCTCTTGGTCGCGACGGGGATGGCTCTTGCGTCCCCCGCGGACGAGGCAGGCTCCAGCGCCGAGGAGTTGACGTACTGGTACGCGGGCACGGACGCGGAGATCGCGTTCGTACAGGCGGCCGTGGACGAGTACAACGCCCAGTCCAGCGGCCCGGTCATCAAGATGGTAGAGCGCCCGGCCAGCAACGAGGCGATGGCGACCGCGATCGCCGGTGGTCAGGGGCCGGACATCATGCATTACAACCACAACACCGTGTGGTTCTTCGGCCTGGATTCGATCTACGACCTGAAAGAGTTCGTGCTCGACGGCGAGATCGGGCTGGACTCTGCGTCGTTCATGCCTGCACCGCGCATGTCGGTGAACTACGGCGGCAAGGTGATCGCGCTGCCGATCTCGTTCGGACTGGGAGCGGTGATGTATAATGCCCGGCTGGTCGAGGAGGCGGGGCTCGATGCCGGCGATCCACCGCAGACCTGGGCGGAATTCGAAGAGTGGGCGGAGGCGCTGACGATTCGCGAAGGTGAGGAGACGGTTCAGTGGGGCGTGACGGTGGACTCGGTGGACTGGCTGCTGCAGGAAGTGATGTTCGCAAACGGCGGCGACTGGAACAACGACGACATGTCGGAGTACGCGCCGTTCAAGGAAGAGCTGATCGGCGGCGTCGCCTGGATCGATCGGCTGGTCAACGAGCTCGAGGTGATGCCGATCCCGCGCGGGGTTACCTGGACCGGAACGTCACAGATGCTCGCCGGCGAACAGGGCTTCGAGAACGAGACGATCGCGATGAAGATCGGTCACAGCGGATTCTCTGGTGAGTTGGCAATAAATCCCGATCTGCGCATCGGGCTGTTCCCGATTCCGCGCGGCCCGATGGCCGGCGATACGGTCCGCATCAGCACCGGCTACAACGGGCTGCACGTGATGTTCAACTCCGCCGATCCGCTCGAGAGCTACCTGTTCATGAAGTGGATGGTGGAGAACAAGGCAGCCGACCTGGCGGCCCTCACCACCAGCTTTCCGGCGTACGCCGGCAACCTGGACAGTTATCGGAACGATCCCACCTATGCCGCCATGGTGGATCACCTGCTGAACAGCCCGGTGCGGCGGTTTCACGTCTTTCCGGCGCGCCTCGACGTACGCTCGGAGGAACCTGCCGTGGTGGAGAATGTGCTTCTTGGCCGCATGACTCCGCGCGAGTCGGTGGAGAACTTCAAGGAGCATGCCACGCGCGTGTTCGCCGAGAACCGCATGGAGCTCGACGAGTTCATCTCGATTCAGGAGCCGGTCTGGTAGGCCCTCATCTTCCTGCAGGAGTGAGATGACGAAACCCGGCGCCTGTCCGTGTCCATAAGCGCGGGCAGGCGCCTTCTTACGTAAGGAGATTGCACCGTGCAGAGCGGAGCCGGTCAGACGGCGCTGGTAGCGGATCGACCACGTTCAGGGCTCACCGCGAGGCGCCAGGAAATGATCTTCGGGATCCTGTTCGCGGCTCCCGTCGTACTGCACCTCGTCATCTTCAAGTACTACCCCGTTCTCTATTCCATCGGTCTCAGTCTCTACCGGGGATCGCTGCTCGACCCGTTTCAGAAGTTCTTCGGGTTGGGGAACTACCTGTTCGTGCTGCGCAACGAATACGCCATCCGCGGCTTCCTGAACACCTTTCTGTATGGCGCCATGTACGTCCCCGGCACCGTCGTGCTCGGCATCATACTGGGCTTGCTGGTCTCCAAGGAGTACGCCGGCAAGGCCATATTCCGGGTCGCCTACTATACGCCGGTGGTGGTTTCCATCGTGGCGGCGGTGCAGGTGTGGTCGTGGGTGCTCAGTCCGAACAACTACGGCCTGGCGAACACGGTCCTGACAGCCGTAGGTCTGCCTGCCCTGGAGTGGTTCTATCATCCGACCACGGCGATGGCGTCCGTGGCGGTCCTCGGATTCTGGAGTGTCGGGCTGAACATGCTCATCTTCCTCGCCGCCATCAAGAACATCCCCGCCCAGCTCTACGAGTCCGCCACCGTGGACGGCGCCGGTCCCTGGCGGATGTTCTGGCGGATCACGATCCCGTTGCTGATGCCGACCATCTACTTCGTGACGATCACCTCCACGATCCTGTCACTGCGGCTGTTCGAGCCGATCCTGCTGCTGACCGGCGGTGGCCCGCTGAACTCCACGACCACCGTTTCATTTCAGATCTACGAGCAGGCGTTTCAGTTCGCCCGCTGGGGTCGGGCGTCGGCACAGGCGGCGATCTTCTTCGTTCTCGTGCTCGGCATCACCATCGTGCAGTACAAGGTGCTGCCCGAGTCGTACGAGAAATAGGATCGGGAAGAGCGATGTATCAGAACCAATTCTACGTCTTCAAGCGGCGCCTCAACTACCTGGTGTGGCTTGTGCTGTGCGTCGTGTTCCTGTTCTTCTTCGTCGGTCCGTTCGTGTGGATGGTGACGACGTCGTTCAAAACCCCCGCCGACATCATCCGCTTCCCGCCGCGGCTCTTTCCGGAGCTCTGGGTGGTCGACAACTACGTGACCATGTGGAACGAGCTGAATTGGCTGCCCATGTTCGCCAACAGCTTCTGGATCACCGGCGTGAGCGTCTTCCTGCTGGTGATGGTGAGCGCGCTCGGCGGGTTCTCGTTTGCCAAGATGCGCTGGCCGCTGCGCACCTTCTGCTTCCTCCTGATCGTTGCCGGCCTGATCGTGCCGACCGAGGTGGACATGATACCGCGCTTCCTGATGATGACCAGTTGGGGGCTCACCGGCACCTACATCCCCGTGATCCTGCTGATTATCGGCCAGGGCTTCCAGACGTTCATGATCCGCCAGTTCATCGGCACGATTCCGGACGACTACTTCGATGCGGCGAAGGTCGACGGGATGGGCTACGTGTGGATGTTCATCAAGATTGTGCTGCCACTCTCCAAGGCGGGCGTCATCACGATGGCGATCTTTTCCACGTTCATGGTGTGGAACCAGTACGTGTACCCGCTGATCTACCTCACCAAGCCGCACCAGTTCACGTTGCAACTGGGTCTTGGTCTGCTGCAGCAGCGCCTCGTCGGCCAGTTCGGGCCGCTGATGGCGGCGGCTACCATGGTCAGCATCCCGACGCTGATCATCTACCTGATGTTCCAGCAGCGCCTCACCAGCGGCATCGCCATGACCGGAGTGAAGGGTTAGTCGTCTGGCTATCCTGTCCCAACCTTCGCGAGCGCGTATCCTGGTGATCGGCGGCACCGGCATCATCAGCACGGGAATCAGCCGCCTGTTGATCGAGCAGGGTCACGAGGTAGTACTCTACAATCGAGCCCGGAGACCGTCGCAGGTCACGGGCCCTTACACGACCATTACCGGTGATCGCAAGGCGTTCGCCGCATTCGAGAAGCAGATGGCGGAAGCAGGTACGTTCGACTGTGTAATTGACATGGTCTGCTATCTGCCGGCAGAGGCGGAAAGCGCTATTCGTGCCTTCCAGGGCCGCACCGCACAGTACGTTTTTTGCAGCACGGTCGATGTCTATACCAAGCCTGCCGCGGCCTATCCGATCACCGAGGCCGCCGAAAAGCTACCGTCGGACAAGTTTGCGTACGGCTACAACAAGGCCCGTTGTGAGGAGTTGCTCTTTGCCGCCCACGAACGCGGCGACCTGGTGGTGACCAGCATCCGCCCCGGGCACACCTACGGTGAAGGCGGGAACAATCTCCTGCATGCGCTCGGCCGAGGCACCTATCACGTGGACCGCTTGAAGAAGCGGCAGCCCATCATTGTTCACGGCGACGGGAGGTCGTTCTGGCCAACCTGCCACCGGGATGACGTGGCGGTAGCCTTTGCAGGCGCCGTTGGCAACGCGAAAACCTACGGGCGCGGCTATCACGTGGCCGGCGAAGAATGGATGACGTGGGAAGGGTACCATCAAGGCCTTGCGAACGCGATCGGCGCCGAACCGCCGGAGTTTGTCTACATTCCCACCGACGCACTGGTGCGCATGGCGCCCGAGCAGGCCAGCTTGACGGAGGTCAACTTCAGCTACAACAACCTGTTCGACAACACGGCGGCCAGACAGGATCTCGGCTTTCGCGTGACCATCTCCTGGGTTGAGGGCGCCCGCCGGACGGTCGAGTGGCTGGAGGACCACGGCCAACTCGACAACAGTGACGATTTTCCTTTTTACGATCAGATCATTGATGCTTGGCGGAAGGCCACGGGCAACCTGGCAGATCTCGGAGACCGATGAACCGGAGCTCCGCCGCAACAGGCGTCACAGCGATGTGAACTCCGGCGCGTAGCGCGCCACGCCGGTGCAGCCGTTGAGCGCGCCCGGCTCGAGCTCGATGACCATGAATACGTCGTCCGGCACGTCGAGCTCGAAGCGGATGCCGTGCCGCCGTGCCGGAACGAATCCGAAGCGGGGATAGTAGGCCGGATGGCCGAGCACGACGGCGATGCGGTAACCGCACTCCCGGCACCGATCGAGGCCTCGCGCAACGAGCCGGCTGCCGATGCCACGACGCTGATGGTCGGGATCGACAGCCAACGGTGCGAGTCCGGCCGCCTCGTGCACGCGGTCCGGCCCCCGAATCGTCACCGGGGTGAAAAGGATGTGCCCGACCAGCCGCCCGCCGTTAACGGCAACCAGGGAAATGCGGCGCTCGCCGCGCGCTCGGACGGCATCGACCAGCGCCGCTTCGTCAGGCTGCCCGAACGCCCGCTCATTGACGGCACGGATCGCCGCAACGTCCGCGGAACGTTCCGGGCGTATGGTCAAACCTGGCCACATGTCCGGTCACATGGCGCGGGCGCTGTCATTCGCCGTCCCCGGTCAGGGCCTGCACGAGTGCACCCGGCACGTCGATGAAGCGGTGGCAGCGGTCGGTCTGAACGAAGGCTTGTGCACGATCTTCCTCCGACACACATCCGCCAGCCTCACGATCCAGGAGAACGCGGACCCGTCCGCGCGCCACGACCTCGAACGCCGCACGGGTGGCCACCGCCAACTCGTGCTTCACTTGGCGCCGTAACCCCGCATCCAGGCGATTCGCCATGCGTCCGGAAGCGGGTTATCGCTCCCAGGGCGGGGTGGAGCGCTCGCCCCACTCGAACGCGTCGAGACGGGCGCGCAGGCGCTGCAGGTCGGCGGCGTAGGCGGGATCGTCGATCAGGTTGCGGGTCTCGTCCGGGTCGGCGGCAAGATCGAACAGTTGCTCCGGCCAGCCCTTGCCCAGGAACCGGAAGTACTTGAGGTCGTCGACCTTGACCATCTCGGAGGGGCCGTTGAGTTCGTGGTACAGCTCGCAGTACGCCTCGTTGAGCCAGCCGTCCGCGTTGCCCTCCATCAGCGGCACCAGCGAGCGCCCGTCCAGGCCGTCGGGGATCGGGATGCCGGCGATGTCGCACAGGGTGGGAAACAGGTCGACCAGCGACACGTTGTGAGTAACGGTGCGCGGACCGTCGGCGAAGCGGCCCGGCGCCGTGATGCTGAACGGCACCCGCGCCGAGGCCTCGAAGAACTGCTGCTTCTCCCACAGTCCCTTCTGGCCGAGCATCTCGCCGTGGTCGCTCAGGAAGACGATCACGAAGTCGTCGAGCACGTTCAGCTCATCCAGCTTGGCCACCACGCGGCCGTACTGGCGGTCCACCAGCTCGATCATGCCGTAGTAGGCGGCGGTGGCGCGGTGCGCCTCGCGCCAGGTTACGTCCTCGCCGACCTTGACCTTGAAGAAATTGTCGCAGTCGAACTGCTCGGGCAGGTCCTCCACGTAGGGCTCGACGCGGCGCAGGTAGTGCCTGAACAGATCCTCCGGGCACTGGTAGGGGTAGTGCGGGCTGTTCAGGCTCACCGCCAGCATCAGCGGCCCCTCGCCGGGGCGGTCGTAGGGTTCGCCCACGAAGTACTCGTCCAGGTACAGCAGCGCCCCGTCGACCGTGTACAGGTCCTGCTCCATGTGCAGGCCCCTGCCCACGCGGGCGTTGGTGATCTCCTTGATGGTCGGCCACTTGCCGGTGCCCTGCACGTGCGGGCGGGCGGCGCTCAGGTGCGGCTCGCCCGTGCGCCGCGTGCTGAACTCGATGTTGCGTCCGATTCGCTCCCGCCAGCCATGCATCTGGTCGCGCCCGACGAAGTGCATCTTGCCGGCGCAGGTGGGGTTGTAACCGTAGTTGGCGAAGTGCTCCGGTATGGTGAGCACGTCGCTCGGCAGCGGCGTGTCGAAGCCGGTGCAGCCGCTGCGGCGCGCGTACAGCCCGGTCAGGAAGCTCTGCCGCGCCGGCACGCACACCGGCGCCGGCGTGTATGCCGACCGGAAGTAGGTGCCCTGCCCGATGATCCGGTCCAGGGTCGGCATGCGGATGTGCGGATTGCCCTCCGCGGTCATCACGTCGGGCCGATGCTCGTCGTCGATCAGCAGGAGAATGTGGGGATGGTCGCTCATGATGCCGCCTTCGCGTGTGGGGTGCGGTTGCGGGCCGATGGTTTCACTCCCGGATCGATGCGTCAACGCCCGTTGCGCCTGCAAAGACACCGTTGCGCATGCAATGCCCGTTGCGCATGCAACGATCGGGTCCGCGCGCAACGCCGAGGCTATCGAGGGCGCACCACGGCGGCAGGCTCACTCAACGATCGAGGAATCCCTTCCCGGCGAGGATCTTGTCCCGGCACCGGTCCACGCGGGCAGCCCGCGTCTTCGCCTGCTTGGCCGCCGCGAAGTGCAGCAGGTAACCGCGCCGGCGTCCGGGCGTCAACGCGTCGAACGCGGCTCCCAGGTCGGGGTCCACGTCCAGCTTGTCGATCAGTTCCTGGGGGTACTCGAGATCCGGCGCCACTTCGATCTTCAAGCCCGCTTGCTCGACCGCGATGGCTTCGCGGACACAAGCCTTGACGCTGTCCGCCAGCCGCGCAACGTCGTCGACGCCGGTGAAGCGCACACGGTATCCCTCGCGCGAATTCGGCCCCTGCACTTCGAGGATTCCGTCCGGATCCTTCAGCAGCGCCCCCTTGAAGAACAACAGCGCCAGGAAGTCCTTCATGCGTTGGATGACGCAGATGTTCTTGCCGCCGGCGGTGTAGCACGGGCTGCGCCACTTCAGTTCCTCGGTCAGCCCGCACCCCCGGAGAATCTCCCGCAGCCGGTCCGCTTCCTCACGCCAGACCTTGGCGCTGCTGAACAACTTGTCGAGCTTGCGTGGTGCTTCCATCGCGGCGTTCCACTCGTTCTCGGGTGGGATCGAATGATTGCACCTGCCCGACGACCCGGTCAACACACAGCCTGCTCTGCTCGGCTCAACGCCGCGCGCCGGCGCGACGGACGCTACGTTGACAGCACCGGCGCGGCGCAATTAGGCTCAGGGACTGACCACAGGAGGAACCGCAAATGATCGACAGACGATTGCTCGCCGCCGCCATCGGGCTGGCGCTGGCGCCGTGGGCGGCGCTGGCAGCCGGCGGCACCGAGGAGACCACCGCCGCCGCCGAGGCCGACACCGCCGCGGCGGCCGGGCCGATGGCCGAGATCGAGGGCTTGGTGCCGGACATGGTGAACTTCTTCACCACCGTCACCGAGTACGAGCAGGCCACCGGCAACCGCATCGCCAGCTTCCAGGAGGCACCGATGCTGGCCGCGCTGGTCAAGGCCGGCGAGTTGCCGCCCCTCGAGGAGCGCATGCCGCCCGACCCGATGGTGATCGTGCCGCTGGAGAGCGTCGGCACCTACGGCGGCAGCCTGCGCCACGGTGCGCTCAGCCCGGTCACCGCCGGCGCCGAGTCGTGGACCGCCCGCACCCAGCCGCTGCTGATGGTGCACCCGAGCCTGCAAGCGATCGCCCCCAACGCCGCCACCGGCTGGGACTGGAACGACGACTTCTCGCAGCTCACCGTGCACCTGCGCCCCGGCCTGCGCTGGAGCGACGGCGACCCGCTCACCGCCGACGACTTCACCTTCTGGTACGAGGACTTCCTGGGCAACGAGCAACTGGTGGCGTCGCGCCCCGCTTCGTGGCGGCTCCTGGACAGCCTGGAGCGCGTCGACGACCACACCGTGCGCCTGACCTTCAGCAGGGCGTACCCGAGCGTGCTCAACATCCTCGGCACGGAAGCGCGCCGCTACCACGAGGTGCCGTTCCTGCCTGCCCACTTCCTGGCGCAGTTTCACGTCGACCACAACCCGGATGCGGCCGACCTGGCCAAGGCCGAGGGGCACGAGAGTTGGGCGCAACTGTTCCTGAGCAAGTGGCCGGTGGACGTGCAGCAGCGCATGGATCCGGCGATTCCCACCATCGACCCGTGGACCATGGTGGAGGTGGACGAGCTCGGCAACAAGTTCTTCTCCCGCAACCCCTACTACTGGAAGGTCGACACCGCAGGCAACCAGCTCCCCTACATCGACACCCAGGATCGCCTGCTGCACGAGAACCTGGAGGCGGTCACTTCCAAGATCATCGCCGGCGAGCTGGACTACGCGCTGCAGTTCACGACGATGGACAACTTCCCGCTCTACAAGGAGCACGAGGAGCGCGGCAACTACCGCACCAACCTCTGGTACGACGGGCGCGGCAACGTGATGCTGGCGATCCGGCCAAATTTCAACCACCGCGATCCGGTGATGCGTGAGCTGTTCCAGGAGCTTCGGTTCCGCGAGGCGCTGTCGGTCTCCCTGGACCGCGACGAGATCAACGAGGTGATCTGGCGAGGCCTGGCCACTCCGCGCGCCGCCACCGTCGATCCCACGGTCAGCTTCTACGAGCCGTGGATGGGCTCCAATTTCATCGAGTACGACGTGGAACGCGCCAACGCGATTCTGGACGAGCTGGGCCTGGCCTGGGACGACCGGCAGGAATTCCGCCTGCGGCCCGACGGCGACACGCTATCCATCCACATCGACTACTACCAGTTGGAAGAGAAGATGGAAGTGGGCGTGGAGCTGATCAAGCAGTTCTGGGAAGAGATCGGCATCAAGGTGGGAACCCGGGCCGTCGACGGGCCCCTGTTCGGGCAGCGCCGCAGGGCCGGCGAGCTGGACGTGTTCATCTGGAACTTCGACCAGACCACCGAGATCGGCTTTCACGGCCGCCCGACGTTCGCCATGCCGCCACTGGACAACGCCGTGGACTGGAACGCCTGGGTGGAGTCCGGGGGCGAGCAGGGCGAGCAGCCGCCGGCCGAGGTGACCCGCTGGATGGAGCTGGCCGAGGAGTTTCAGCAGTACCCGATGGGGCATCCGCGCTACATGGAAATCGGCACGGAGCTGCTTACCGTGGCGTCCAACAGCCTGTGGGACATCGGCATCGCCGGCATCACGCCCAAGCCGATGACCGTCAAGGCCAACCTGCGCAACGTGAAGGGAGACGGCGGCCTGTTCATCTACTCCTACCGCTTCTGGATGATCTATCACCCGGAGCAGTGGTACTACGAGCAGTAGCGCGCTGCCGGTGACCTGCCGGCGCCCGCCACCGTGCGCCGCACCGGCACGCGCGGTGCGGGCGGCTGGCGGGCGCCGCAGCGATACGAGACCCTGACCACGCCGCCGCACCGATGCTGAAGTTCGCCGCGAAGCGCCTGCTGTACATGCTGATCCTGGTGTGCGCGGTGGCGGTGCTCGGCTTCGTGGTGATCCAGCTTCCGCCCGGCGACTGGCTCTCCACCTACATCCTGCAGGTGGAGATGAGCGGCGACCGCGTCGACCAGGATCAGGTCGAGACGCTCAAGCGCATGTACGGCCTCGACCGCCCCATGGTCGCCCAGTTCCTGAAGTGGGTGTGGGGCATGCTGCGCGGCAACTTCGGCTACTCGTTCTTCTGGAACCGTCCGGTGGCCGACCTGGTCACCGAGCGGCTCGGCTTCACCCTGCTGATCAGCGGCACCACCATCGTGTTCAGCTACGTGGCGGCGATCGCCATCGGCGTCTACTCCGCCACCCGCCAGTACGGCATCGGCGACTACCTGGCGACCGTGTTCGGCTTCCTGGGCCTGTCCACGCCGCCGTTCCTGGTGGCGCTGGTGCTGGTGTACCTGTTCCTGGTGATCTTCGACGTGAACGTGGTGGGGCTGTTCTCGCCCGACTACCTCAACGCCGACTGGTCGGTGGCGAGGGTGTTCGACATGTTGAAGCACCTGCCGGTGCCGGTGCTGGTGATCGGGCTGGGCGGCATCGCCGGGCTGCAGCGCATCATGCGCGCCACCCTGCTGGACGAGCTGCGCAAGCAGTACGTGATCACGGCGCGCGCCAAGGGGGTAGTGGAGACCCGGCTGCTGTTCAAGTACCCGGTGCGGGTGGCGATCAACCCGATCGTGAGCACGGTGGCGTGGGTGTTTCCGGAACTGGTGTCGGGCGGCGCCATCGTCGCCGTGGTACTCAACCTGCCGACCATGGGCCCGCTGCTGCTGTCGTCGCTGCGCGGCCAGGACATGTTCCTGGCCGGTGCCATCATGACCCTGCTGAGCATGCTGACCGTGGTGGGCTTTTTCTTGTCCGACCTGCTGCTGATGCTGATCGATCCGCGCATCCGGATGGAGTAGGCACGGTCGGTGGCATCGCATACGACAACACGGGCGCACCGGGGCGGTCGCGGCGGCCTGGCCTCTCGGACCAGCGAGCGTGTGGCTGACGCCGCCGCTGACACGTCTACCGCGGCCGTCACCGCAACCGCCAGCGCCGCCGAGCGTTACGAGCTGGCCTCCCAGTGGCAACTCGTGCGGCGCAGCTTCCTGCGCCACCGCGCGGCGCTGGTCGGCCTGGTGGTGCTGGCGCTGTTCTACCTGCTGGCGCTGTTTCCGGAGTTCCTGGCGCCGCACGACCCCTACCAGCGCAACTCCGGCTTCATCGACGCGCGCCCGCAGCGGGTGCGCCTGTTCCACGACGGGCGCCCGGTGCGTCCGTTCGTGTACGCCATGGTCAAGTCGGTGGACCCGGTGACGCTGGAGCGGGTGTACACCGACGACCCCAGCCGGCGGCTGCCGTTGCGGCTGCTGGTGCGCGGCGACGAATACCGGTTCTGGAACCTGGTTCCGGCGCGGGTCCACCTGTTCGGCGTGGACGAAAGTGACGGCGGCCACCGCCTGTTCCTGTTCGGCAGCGACAACCTGGGCCGCGACCTGTTCTCGCGGGTGATCTACGCCACCAGAGTGTCGATGTCGATCGGCCTGGTGGGGGTGGCGGTGAGCTTCGTGCTGGGGTCGCTGTTCGGCGGCCTGTCCGGCTACCTGGGCGGACGCATCGACGTGATCATCCAGCGCGTGATCGAGTTCCTGCTGGCGATCCCGAAGATCCCGCTGTGGATGGCGCTGGCGGCGGCGCTGCCGCCGGGGTGGGATCCGGTCAAGCTGTACTTCGGCATGACCATCATCCTGTCGCTGGTGGGGTGGACGCAGATCGCCCGCGTGGTGCGCGGCAAGATCATCAGCCTGCGCGAGGAGGACTTCGTGGCCGCGGCCCGCATCGGCGGCGCCGGTACCGGCGCCATCCTGCTGCGCCACCTGCTGCCCGGCTTCCTGAGCTACCTGATCGTGAGCCTGACGCTGGCGGTGCCGCAGATGATCCTGGCCGAGACCGCGCTCAGCTTCCTGGGGCTGGGCCTGCAGCCGCCCGCCATAAGCTGGGGCGTGCTGCTGCAGGACGCGCAGGCGATCCGCTCCATCGCCCTGCAGCCGTGGCTGCTGATCCCCGGCCTGTTCGTGACCGCAGCGGTGCTCGCTTTCAACTTCGTCGGCGACGGCCTCCGCGACGCCTCCGACCCCTATGTGCAGTAGATACCGTTCGGCACCAGGCGGCGGCGGAGGGTGATTGCCCTGTTGGCCGGGAACGCCTCCGACCCCTATGTGCAGTAGATACCGTTCGGCACCAGGCGGCGGCGGAGGGTGATTGCCCTGTTGGCCGGGAACGCCTCCGACCCCTATGTGCAGTAGATTACCGTCCGGCACCAGGCGGCGGCGGAGCGTGATTGCCCTGCTGGCAGGGAAGGCCTCCGACCCCTATTCGCAGTAAGCCGCGCACGACACGTCGACAGTAGCGTAGAGCCTTGGCACGACCGGAGCTAATGTACTACGTTTTGTCACCACGGAATTGGAGAGGTGCGGGAGATGCAGGAGATCTCGGTGTTTTCGGTGCGTGACTTGCGGGTGAGTTCGAGTGCGCTGGTGCGCGAAGCCGAGGCCGGTCAGGTGTCCATCATCACCAAGCGGGGCAAGCCGGCCGTGCTGGCGCTGCCATTCGGGAGCCGGCTCCTGGAGGTGGGCGTCGACAAGGATCTGGCACTCGCCCTGTTCGAACGCCGGCTGATCACGATGGCGAAGGCCGCCAAGCTTGCCGGCGTAACCCAGGACGTATTCATGGACCTGGTTGCCGAGAGCGGACTGGTCGCTGTCGATTACCCGGAGGAGGAGTTGGCGGACGAGTTGCGCGTCGAGATTTGAGATCGCCGATTGTCTCCGATGCCGGCCCGTTGATCGCACTGTCTCGGATCGGAAGGCTCTCGCTGCTGCCGGATCTGTTTGCAACCGTGGCCGTTCCGCGCATCGTGGTCCACGAGCTTCGACTCGACGAGCCGCGCGCGGGTGTGGCTCCGCTGGTCGCGGCGGTGCGGGAGCAGACTTGGTTGTGCCCGATGGATTCACCGGACGAACCATCGATTCCAGGCCTCGACGCCGGCGAGTCCGCGGCGATCCGTCTTGCTCACCGCCTGGAATGCACGCTGCTGATCGATGAGCGCCGAGGACGCAGCATCGCGCGGCAGCGCGGCGTACCGGTCATCGGTATCGGGCGGGTTCTCGTCGCGGCAAAGGAGAGGGGAAGGCTCGAGTCGGTAGCGGCGGCCCTGACCGACCTGAGAGGAGCCGGTTACCGGCTGTCGGACGGCATCTGCGCGCAACTGCTCACTATCGCCGGCGAACAACAGCCGTAGAACGTCTCACCGATTCCTCGAAGCGTTACGTCCCGGTCCGCGGGTACGGGTATGCCCGCCTGCCGGCGCGGGTTGAGGCGCAGGGTCTCCAGCTCCGGCGCCGGAGCGATGGCGAGGGTGCCGTCGGCTGCCAGTGACAGCACCCGCTGCAGGCTGACCACGGAGGCCCAGGCGAGCAGGTTGCGGTCCTCAGGCTTCGCATCCGTGGCGCGTTGGTAACCGTACAGGGCGGCTACGCCGGGACGGAAGTCGGCCATCCAGCCGAACATGACGTTGCGGCCACGGTCGTCGATCAGCGACTCGGGCGCCGAGAGCTGGCCGCCGATCCAGCTCATCCTCCCGTGCAGGTGCGGGGTGAAGCGGCGGTCACGGTAGCTGCCCAGGTAGTAATGGGTGGTGTTGCGGTAGGGGCGGTGGCAGTGCGCCAAGGGCGGTCAATCAACCTGACGGACCGGGAAATCGATGATGTGCTTGACTATATTTGCCGTGTCGCCCGCCAGGCACCTTTGAGGAGTTAAGTCATGAGTACAATCAGCTTACGGATCCCGGATTCCCTTCACCAATACGCCAAGGCTCTGGCAAAGGAAGATGGCATCTCGGTGAATCAACTGATTACGACAGCCTTGGCGGAAAAGATGTCGGCCCTGGCCACGGAAACATATCTCGAAGAGCGGGCGCAAGGTGGAAACCGGACGGACTTCGAAAACGCGTTGGCAAGCGTTGCTGACGTAGAGCCAGACGGAGACGACCGCCTGTAGGCCGACACACCCGCGTGATGGCGACGGTACGGTTCGTGCGGCCGGGCTTGGCAGGCGTCTTGGTTTGGCTGGCCGTGGCGGCGGGGGCGGAGGTGCGGCTGGCTACCTGCGACGCGGATGCGCGCCTGTGCCCGGACGCGACCGGGCTGATTCACCCGCACGCGCCGGCGGAGGGCACCCACGACGACTTCTCCGGCGGGGTTTCGGTGGGCGACTTCAACCGCGACGGCTGGCAGGATCTGTTCGTGGTGACCGGCGGCGCGGGGCCGGACCGGCTCTACCTGAACCGGGGCGACGGCACCTTCCGGGAGGCCGCCGAGCGCGCCGGCGTGGCAGCCGTGCATCGCGGCCACGGCTCGGTGGTGGGCGATGTCGACCGGGACGGCTGGCTCGACATCTTCGTGACCAGCTTCGGGCCGGCCGACGGCGGGCCTGCCATGGCGGGCCACCACCTGCTGTGGCTCAACCTGGGCAGCCGGCGCGGCGGGGTGCTGGCCGACGGCACGCCGCTGTTCCGCAACATCGCCCTGCCGGCGCTGGCCGCCACCACCTCACCCGAGCAGCCGTCCGGCATGGGGGCGGCGTTCGGCGACTACGACCGCGACGGCGACCTGGACCTGGCCGTGGTCGCCTGGCTGCGCGATGCCTCAGGCAGCGTGCTGCTGAACAACCAGGGCATCGACGAGTGGACCGGCCTGCCGCGCTTTCTGAACGCCACCCGGCGCGCGCGCCTGTTCGACACCGACATGCACGGCTTCACCCCCCATATCGTCGACGTCGACGGCGACCGCTGGCCGGAGGTGCTGGTGGCGGCAGACTTCGGCACCAGCCGCCTGTACCACAACAACCGCGACGGCACCTTCACCGACGCAACGGATCAGGCGCGCGTGGGGCTGGACACCAACGGCATGGGCAGCGTGCTCGCCGACGTGGACAACGACGGCCTGCTCGACTGGTACGTCACCTCGATCTGGACCACCTCGCCGTTCGAGAACCCGCCCAACAACGGCAACTACCTGTACCGCAACCTGGGCGGGCTCGCCTTCGACCCGGGTCCCGAGACGCCCCGCCCGCTGGCCCGCGGCGGCTGGGGCTGGGGCGCGGCGGCGGCCGACCTGGACCACGACGGCCTCGTGGAGCTGGTCACTACCAACGGCTCCGAGGACCGCAACACCGACGAACGCCAGGAGTGGCTGGAAGACGCCACCCGCGTGTTCCACAACCGCGGCGCCGACGGGTTCCGGGACGTGGCGCCGGAGGCCGGGCTCGACCATCGCGGCCAGGGTCGCGGGCTGGTGCGCTTCGACTACGACAACGACGGCGACCAGGACCTCCTGATCGTCAACAGCCGCGGCGTGCCCACCCTGGTCCGCAACGACGGCGGCACGGCGTCCGGCAACTGGCTGTGGGTGGAGCTGCGCCCGGCCCCAGGCCTGCCGGTGCCGCCGGACGGCGTCGGCGCCGTGGTGCGGGTGCGCACCGGCGGCACCACGCAGACCCGCCACGTCGAGACCGGCGGCGGCTATCTCGGCTCCTCGGAGCTGAGCGCACACTTCGGGCTGGGCGCGGCGAATGTGATCGACGAGGTGCGCGTCGAGTGGCCGGACGGCTGCGATACGGTCCTCTATGGGGTCGCGGTCAACCGCCGCCTGCGGCTCGAGCGTCCGGCCGGCTGCGCGATGGAAGCGGTCACGCTGGACGCCGCCGGCCTCCCGGTCCGGTAGGGCGATTGCAGTCCAGCCACGGGCCGGGCGGCTGGCAGGCGCCGCACCTGCGGTGGCGCTCCGGCGCTCACGCGCCCATACCCGGTTGACAGGTTGGGGGTGCTCGGCTATCAATAGGCGGCTCTCGGAGACCGGTTCTTCTGTATGCGCGCTTACCTGATCAGACGACTTCTGCTGGTGATTCCTACGGTGTTTCTCATCAGCGCCATCATCTTCCTGCTGATGCGCCTGGTGCCGGGCGACATCGTCGACGGGATCATGGCGCGCATGGAGGAGTCGGGCGAGGTATCCGAGATCGACGAGACCATCCTGGCGCGCCAGTTCGGCCTCGATGCACCGCTGATCGTGCAGTACGGCCGCTTCCTGGGCGTGGTGAAGCAGAAGGACGGCGTGTTCGCCGGCCTGGCGCAGGGTAACCTGGGCATATCCTGGTTCACTCGGGAGCCGGTCACCCAGCGAGTGCTCGCCAAGCTGCCGGTGACCATCGAGCTCGGCTTCTTCAGCCTGGTCATCTCGCAGCTCATCGCCATTCCCATCGGCGTGATCTCGGCGCTGCGCCAGGACACGGCGGCCGACTACCTGGGGCGAAGCTTCGCCATTCTGTTCATCTCGGTGCCGAGCTTCTGGCTGGGCACCGTGGTGATCCTGTTCGCGTCGATCTGGTGGGGCTACCTGCCGCCGATCCGGTGGACCGCCTTTGGCGACGACCCCCTGAAGAACCTGCGCAATATCATGGTGCCGGCGGTGATCAACGGGCTCCTGATGGCCGGCGGCACCATGCGCATGATGCGCACCATGATGCTGGAGGTGCTGCGCCAGGACTACGTGCGCACGGCATGGTCGAAGGGTCTCCGCGAGCGGGTGGTGGTGTACCGCCACGCGCTGCGCAACGCCCTGATACCGGTGGTCACCATCGTCGGGCTGCAGATACCCATCCTGATCGGCGGCACGGTGATCATCGAGCAGCTCTTCACCCTGCCGGGCATGGGGCAGATGATCATCGACGCGCTCCGGCAGCGCGACTACCCGACGGTCAATGGCGTCATGATAATCACTTCGTTCACCATCGTGGTGGTCAACCTGCTGGTGGACATCACCTACGGAGTCATCGATCCAAAGGTCAAGTACACGTAGGCATGGCAGACCGAGGAACCGTCGGCGCAGACGCGTCCACAAACACCAAGCAGCCCTCGAAGATCACCACGTTTCTCAAGCGGTTGGTGACCGAGCATCCGCTCGGCACGGTCGGCGCCCTGATCACCCTGGTGCTGCTGCTGACCGGCATCTTCGCCGACTACCTCGCCCCTTACGGCATGAACGAGACCGCCATGCAGTACCGCCTGGCCCTGCCCAACGAGCGCTACCTGCTCGGCGCCGACGAGTTGGGCCGCGACGTGTTCACCCGCATCATCTACGGTGCCCGCATCTCGCTGATCGTGGGCCTGGGCGCCACGATCCTGTCCACCGCCGTCTCGCTGCTGATCGGCATGGTGTCCGGCTACCTCGGCGGACCGGTGGACACCGTGACCCAGCGCTTCGTCGACGCCTGGATGAGCATCCCCTCGCTCATCATCCTGATGGTGATGGTGACCATCATCACGCCGGGCATCTTCTCCATCATCGTGGTGCTGGGCATCACGACGGGAATCGAGGGATCGCGCATCATCCGCAGCGCGGTGATCGCCATCAAGGAAGACGCCTACGTGGCGGCGGCGTCGGCGATCGGCGGCAGTACGCGAACAATCCTGCTGCGCCACATTCTGCCCAATATCCTGGCGCCGACCATCGTCCTGTTCAGCCTGCGGGTGCCGGGCGCGATCCTGGCGGAGGCGGGCCTGAGCTTCCTGGGCTTCGGCATTCCGCCGCCATACCCGAGCTGGGGCGGCATGCTGTCGGGCGACACCCGCTGGCACATGTACGCCGCACCGCACCTGGTCATCTGGCCGGGCGTTGCCCTGGCAGTCGTGGTGTACGGCACCAACATGTTCGGCGACGCGTTGCGCGACATCCTGGATCCGCGCCTGCGCGGCGGCGCCGGCCGGTTCGGCGGCGGCAAGGTGAGGAGGGGCATGAGGCAGAAGGTCGCGCAGCTTAACGGCGGTACGGCCCGGGGCAGCCTGAACGGCGGGGAGGCGCAGGCGCCATCCACGGCCGGCACGTCCGCCCGCGGAGCGCATTGAGCCTCAAACAGTTGATCATTGGATGGATTATGCGCAGATTATGAGGCGCAACCAATTCACACACAAAAGCTTCATAGGAGGAAACATGAGAAAGCTTTTCGTATTTGCTCTCGTCGCCATGCTGGCGGCGGCGGGCCTCGGATTCGCCGGTGGCGAGGAAGAGACCACGGCCGCGGCCGCGATGTCCGACGGCGGTCCGATCTATGGCGGGACGTTCACCCTGGCGCCGCGCTGGGGCAACAAGCCGGGTTCGCCCGATCCCGCGGACGGCAACCTGGGCCGCACCTGGTACCACGAGCTGATCCAGGAGACGCCGATGATCGGTGACTTCGATACATACGGCCCGCGCGGCAGTGGTGACTTCGACTTCAAGCTGATCGGCGCCATCCCGATGAAGTACATCAAGGGCAACCTGATCGACAGTTGGGAAGTGGACCAGTCCAAGATCACCTGGACGGTCAAGAGCGGGATCTACTGGGCTCCGACCGAGGCGCAGAGCGCCTGGATGGACGCCCGCGAGTTCACCGCCGAGGACTTGGCTTCCGACCTGCGCCACTGGGCGACCGGCCCCGAGGGCGCGCGCCTGCTGGCCAACAAGGACGCCAACATCTACGCCGAAGGCGACCGCGTGATCATCGAGTTCGCGGCGTTCGACTTCATCCTGAACGCGACGCTCGGCCTGAGCCGCGCCGGATTCGTCGGACCACCGGAGATGCTCGAAGACGGCCGCATTGCCCGCTGGGAGGATCAGGTCGGTACCGGCCCGTTCATGTTCGCCGAGTACGTGCCCGACCAGTTCTTCCGCATGGTCAAGAACCCCAACTACCGGGGCACCACCATGGTCGACGGCGAGGAGTACCAGCTCCCGTTCCTGGATGAGTTCATCATCCCGCTGGCCAACGACGAGTCGTTCGAGGAGGCGGCGCTGCGCACCGGCATTGCCGACGGCGGCCCCTCGGTATACGGCACCCACTGGGACACGCTGGACCGGACCGCTCCCGACCTGATTCAGGACCGCCTGCCGATCTCGTTCGGCGGCACGTTCGCGTTCAATACCTCGCAGCCCCCGTTCGACAACCGCGACGTGCGCCGCGCCCTGCTGGTGGGCACCAACCTGGACGACTTCGCGGCGCAGCGCGGCGCCAAGGGCGTCGACCTGCCGGAACACTGGTGGCCGATCTACCCGAGCCTGGCCTCCTACACCCCGCAGAGTGAGCTGCCGCCGGAGACCGCGATGCTGTACGAGTACGACCCGGAGAAGGCGAAGCAGATGCTCGCCGACGCCGGCTACCCGGACGGGTTCACGGTCGACTTCTACACCGGCAACTGGGCGACCATCCTGCAGCAGGCCGCGATCATGAAGGATCAGTGGGCCAAGATGGGGGTCGAGTTCAACATCATCGTCAACGACGGCGCCATCCACAACCAGATCATCAAGGACGGCGGCTACGACATGACTCGCATGGGCTACGGTTCCGGCAACCCGGTCCGCGACATGCCCAACAACTGGGCGTCGTGGGGCAGCCGCAACCAGTACCACTTCAACGATCCGAAGTTCGACGAGTACGCCCGCGCCATGCAGGCGGAGATGGACGAGGACAAGCGCGACGCGATCATCAAGGAAGCCGCGGTCTACATCCTCAACGAGGTGACCGCCATTCCGCTCGCCGTGAAGGCGATCTCGCAGGCGTGGTGGCCGTGGGTCAAGAACTACTACGGTGAATTCCGCTGGATCAACGACGACACCTACGTGATGCCGTGGGGCTGGGCCTGGATCGATCCGAGCATCAAGCAGGAGATGGGCTACTAAGCCGCATCCATCCGACGCTTTCGCGGATCAGCCGATCCGCGAATTGTGGAGGCCGGGTTTCTCTCACCTGAGAGGCCCGGCCTTCTTCTTTTTGGGGGCTCAGTTACTCACGGTACGCAGGCCATGGCCTGCCACGGGTCCGCGGTGGAGAGGGTGGCGGTGACTTGCACGCTTCCATTGCGGTTGGCAAAGGCGATCGCCTCGAACACCGGCCTCAGCAATTCGATCACGTCGGCGCAGTTGCAAGCCCCGCACTTCTCGGGCAGCGGAATCGGAATCTCTTCGCGCACCCGCAGCCCGAACGTCCGCTCCACGGCATCGGGAAAGTCGACGATGTCGTCGAGCGCTGCGGCCACCACGATCCGGTCGACCGGCGCGCGCGGGACGGTGACGCTCCAGTGTACCTCTCGCGTTTCCTGCAGGAGCCGTGCGTCGCCGAGGGAGGAGCACGCCCAGTGTTCGTAGCGAACGCGGGACGCGAGCCGCAGCGCGACGCCGGCATCGAGCACGGCCGTGTCGCCCACCCAGTAGATGCGCCGCGAGCAGCGGCTCTGGAAGTAGCCCTTGCCGGCGAGATAGCGGTCCAGGTCCGCGGCCAAGTCGGAGAAGACAGCCTTTACCGCCACGTTCACGCGCGCCGCGTTGCCGGGGTCGCTCCACATGTCGATGCTCTCGATGGTTCCGACCTGGCGCCCCTCCAGCGTGATGGCGCTGCCGTGAATGGCGCCCGCCATCGCGAACGGTGACGCGGCGAACAGCAGGCAGCCTGCCGCCGCCAGTCGCCTGGCCCGATCGAGCCCTCTCAGCGCGCGTCCTCGGGGTTATCGTCGTGACGCGCCATGCGTTGCAGTTGCCACTTTACCCACAGGTCGGTTTCGCTGTCGTAGCCGTTGCTGAAGCCGTGGAACTCCACCTTGTGGTACTGGTACTCCTCGTTGAACCAGTTGGTGAGGGCGGTGGACTTGGCAGCCTCGCGCGCCTCCGGCTCCATCTCGCGCGCCGCGGCGCGTTCGCCGACCATCGCCACGGCATAGGCGTTGGCGCCGAGCGCGAGCAGGCGGCTCGGCTGGCCGACCGGCAGGTCGAACACGACGGCGAGTTCCGGCCGCATAGCGTCGCGGGGCAGCCAGCCCAGGTCGCCGCCCCTGGCGCGCAGCTTTTCGTCGGCGTTCGCGTCGCTGCGCGCCAACTCGTAGAAGTCGGCGCCGGCTTCAAGTTGCTCCAGAACCTCGGTGGACGCCTCCGGGGAGGCGAACACGATCATGTACAGGCGCACCTGCTCCACCACCGTCGGCATCCGTTCGCCGAGATAATCCGTCAGGCGCAGGGAGATCAGGTTGCGGCGCATCAGTTCGCGGAACTCGGCGTCGTTCAGCTCCGAGTCGTTGAGCGCCTGCCGATACCACTCCTTCACCTCTTCGTCGGTGATCGTGTCGGCGGCGCCGCGGGCCGCGGTCTCGCGCATGTAGTTCTCGACGTCCTGGTCGGTAACTTCGATGCTGTAGGGGGGCTTTACCGCCGTCTGCGTGATGATCAGTTCCCGCGTCAGGAGCTGCAGCACTTCCAGCGGTTCGCGTCCTACCATGCGCACCCGCCTCAGGAAGTAGCGCATTTCGACCGACTCGTCGTCGACGATCAGCACCTTGGTCTGCAGCGGCTTCACCCGGTCGCGATAGATGGCAACGCCGGCCACGCCGCCCACGATAGCTGCCACCACCACGACCAGTACCACTACCTGTGTCAGACCCAATGTCAGAGTCGCGGGCTGCGCTCGGTTCTGTTTGCCGCGCGGTCCCGCGCGCCGTGCCCCGCTCTTCGATCCGCTTCGCGCTACGCTCCGCGATACGCTTCGCGTAGGGGTCTTCGCGGAGCCCTTCCTGCTGTCCTTCACGGTTGTCCGGTCTGATGCGCTCAGGATGCCTCGACGAGATGGCAGGCGGTCCAGTGGTTGGGACCGGTCGACTTCAACTCGGGCACCTGGCTCTTGCAGATCTCTTCGGCGTGCGGACAGCGGGTATGGAACGGGCAGCCGCTCGGCGGGTTCATCGGGCTCGGAACGTCCCCCTTCAGGATGATCCGCTCGCGAGTGCGGTCGATCACCGGGTCGGGAATCGGCACCGCTGACAGCAGCGAGATGGTGTAGGGGTGCTGCGGCTCGTCGTACAGCCGGTCGCTGCTGGTGATCTCCATGATCTTGCCGAGGTACATCACCGCCACCCGGTCGCTGATGTTGCGCACCACCGCCAGGTCGTGGGCGATGAACAGGTAGGTGAGGTTGAACTCCTCCCGCAGCCGCATCAGCAGGGTGATGATCTGCGCCTGAATCGACACGTCGAGCGCCGACACCGGCTCGTCGCACACGATGAACGCCGGCCGCACCGCCAGCGCGCGGGCGATCCCCAGGCGCTGCCGCTGGCCGCCGCTGAACTCGTGCGGGTAGCGGCCGGAAACGGTAGGCGACAGCTCCACCATGCTGAGCAGTTCGGAGACCTGCTGCCGGTACTTCTTGCCGCGCGCGATGTCGTGCACCTTCAGCGGTTCGCCGACGATGTCGCCGGCGGTCATGCGCGGATCGAGGGAGGCGAACGGATCCTGGAAGATGAGCTGCATGTGGCGCCGCATGCGGCGCAGCGACTCACCCTTCATCTGCGTCAGGTCCTGGCCCTGAAACACCACCTCGCCGGCGGTGATCTCCTGCAGCTGCAGAATGCAGCGGCCGGTGGTGGTCTTGCCGCAGCCGCTCTCGCCCACCAGCCCCAGGGTCTCGCCCGGTTCGATGGAAAAGCTGATCCCGTCCACCGCCTTGACGTCGCCCACCTTGCGGCGCAGCACCCCGGCGGTAACCGGGTAATACTTGACCAGGTCGTGTACTTCCAACAGGTGTTCGGTGCCGTTGCTGCCGTTACTCATACCGTTACCTTCTCCAGCTTGCTTGGATCATAGAAACAACTCCGCAAATGGCCTTCGGTTACCGCCTCCAACTGCGGCGCCTCCTGGTGGCACTGGTCCATGGCATAGGAGCAGCGCGGCGAGAAGGAGCAGCCTTCCGGCAGGTGCGCCAGGTTGGGCGGCAACCCCTCGATGGCGCGCGGCGCCACCTTGCGCGGGCTGTCGAGCCGCGGTACCGACGCCATCAGGCCGATGGTGTAGGGATGCTTGGGTTCGGCGAAAATGATGTCGGTGGTGCTCGACTCAACCATCTTGCCGGCGTACATCACGTTCACACGGTCGACGTAGCGCGCCACCAGCCCCAGGTTGTGGGTGATGATGATGCCGGCCATGTCGAGTTGCTCGCGCAGGTCGGCGATGATCTCCAGGAGCTGCGCCTGCACCGTCACGTCCAGCGACGTGGTGGGCTCGTCCGCGATCAGCAGTTCCGGGCTGCAACTCAGCGCCATGGCGATCATCACGCGTTGCTGCATGCCGCCCGAGAACTGGAACGGGTAGTCCTTGATGCGCCGCTCCGGGTCGGGGATGCCGACCAGCTCGAGGAGCTTGACGCTCTCGGCGAGCGCGGTGGCCTTGTCGGCGTTGCGGTGCAACTCGATCGACTCCGAGATCTGCCGCCCGACGGTCAGCACCGGGTTGAGCGACGTGGTGGGTTCCTGAAACACCATGGCTATGCGGTTGCCGCGAATGTCTCGCATCCGCGCCTCGTCTACCTTCAGCAGGTCTTCGCCCTGGAACAGGATCTCACCGCCGACGATCAGGCCGGGCGGATGCGGGATCAGGCGCAGCACCGACATGGCGCTGACACTCTTGCCGCAGCCGCTTTCTCCCACCAGACCGACAAATTCGCCCTTCCGCACCCGGTAGGAGAGGCCGTCAACCGCCTTGACGACGCCCTCGTCGGTGTAGAAGTAGGTCTGGAGCCCGTTTACCTCTAGAACGGTCTCGCGTTCGGCGTGACTGTCCATGGTTTCCGATGCACTCAAAGCTGTACCTCTTCGCCACATTGGTGGCGCACCGCACTATAAGAGCAGAGTCTGCGCACTAAGTCAACCTCGCGTCCGACTCGCCGATTCGCCAGCATACCACGCTACGACTCGACCGGTTTCTGATCGGGCGGAGCGTATGGTGGATCGGTCACCAGCCGCGCCAGCACACCGTACCAAGTGTAGTCGACGGTATAGACGTCCACGTCGGTAATCTCCTTGATGTAGTAGCTGCGCCCGTCGGGCGTGGCGTCGCCCACGATCACCTCGACGAGCCGGCCGTCGATCAGGGTGAGGCCGAGCGTCATCTGCGGCTCGGCAAGGCCGAACAGCTCCATTTGCTCATCCGTGGCCTCCTCGGCGATGAGCCGGTTGGCCCCGGGACCGCTGACCAACAGCGCCACGCCGCCGCCCCAGCGTTCGCGGTTCACCGGCTGCCCCTGTTCGTCGTCGAAATACCACTGCCGGTCCTCGCCGCGTTTCCAGCGCTCCTTCATGCCGGCGCGCGGCAACTCGATCTCCAGGTGGACCAGGTCCATCATGTCGAATCCCCACACGAAAGGCCGCGGCTCGGCGCGCGGCTGCGGCTGTGGCCGGGTGGCGTAGTACAGGCCGACCCCCAGGCCGCCGGCCACCACGACCAGCAGGACCAGGGAGCGCAGTTTCAACAGCCGCTGCATACCTGTCGCCTACCGCCGCCGCCACCACACCAGCGCGCCGACGATCAGCACCAGCAGCGGCAGCAGGCCGGCGCTGGACAGGTTGAAGAAGCGCGCTTCCTCGGGGCTCAGCACCAGCCGGCGCACCGGCAGCACCTTGCGGTCCACCGAGATGATCTCCTCGCCGAAGGCGAGCTGGTTCACCAGGGTCAGGAACAGGTCGCTGTTGCCGGCGTTGCGGAAGTGCTGGTTGGCTGCGAAGTCGGAGTCGCCGATCACGACCAGGCGGGTGGTCAGGTTCGGGTCGTCCTCGCCGGGCGGCTGGCGTACCAGCAGCACGCCCATCGCCAGCGGCCCCTGCAGATCCTCGTCGGGATCGAACTGCGGCTCCGCGTCGCTGAGCGGCTGCATCTCCTGCCACCCGTCCGGCGTGGTCCACGCCAGGGGCACGATCTGGATCTCTTCCGGCTGGTCGGGCAGCGGCAGAACCGCGGTCACGCCCGGGAAGTAGAGGTCGGCGAGCTGCAGGTTGTTGCGGTTGCGCGCCACCAGCGGGTTGTCCACGTTGGGCACCACGTGCGAGGCGGGATCGACCAGCGTGCCGTCGCGCACCTCCAGCCACCACGTGCGCAGCAACTCGCGCAGCTCCTCCTGCGGGTCGGGATTCAGCAGCAGCAGCATGCGCCCGCCCTGCTGCAGGTACTCGTCCAGGATCTCCAGCTCCTTGGCCGAAATCGGCTGGCTCGGGCCGGCCACCACCAGGGCGGCGGCGTTTTCCGGTATGCTGCCGAAGCGCAGCAGGTCGAGCTGCGCCACCTGGAACAGGTTGTCGCGCAGGCCGCTGCGCGCACTGTCGTAGTCGCCGGAGATGGTGGCCTCGCCATGGCCGGTGAGGAAGTAGACGATGCGCTGCCTGGTACCGGTCACCTCCAGGAGCGCGCTGGTGAAGGCGTGCTCGGCCTCGAAGCCGATCTGCGGGCCGAACACCTGGCGCTGGCCGGCGCTGCCCACGAACACCATGGTGCCGAGGCTGGCGGCCGCCGGGCCGATGCGGTACTGGCGCGCCAGGTCGGGGCGCAGTTCCGGGTCCTCGACGCGCAGCGTCAACAGGTCGGTGTAGGTCTGGTACTCGGTCAGCAGGTTGTGGCCGAAGTCGCGCAGCCCGATCAGGCGCGGGTCGGCGGGGTTGAAGAACGACACCACCTCGACCGGCTCCTCCAGCTCTTCGAGCACCTCCTTGGTCTGGGTGGTGAGGGTGAACTGGGACAGGCCGGTAAAGTCGAAGCGGTAGTTCACGCGCACGCTGATTGCGTTGGCCATCAGCACGATGCCCAGCACCAGCGCCATGCCGGCGCCGGCGCCGACGCCGAACAGCCCGCGGCGGCTGGCAAATGCGCCGCTCACGCGGCGGAAGTCGAGCACCACCGCGGCCGCCACCAGCGCGGCGCCGAGGCCCACGACGATGTAGGTGACGACGCGGATCGACGGCATCACGAAGCCGAGAACCCACGCCACGAACAGGGTAGCCAAGCCGACGATGGCCAAAACCGAAGTGGACATCAGCGCCACCTCCCCACTTCGATGGAACGCACCGACAGGTACAGGAACAGCAGGGCGAAGGTCACGTAGTACACCACGCCGCGGGTGTCCACGATACCGCGCTCGAAGTCGGAGAAGTAAGTGGACAGCGAGAACAGGGCCAGCACGTCACCGATCGCACCCGGCGCGACGCCCCCCAGGACGCCAAGGAACCACAGCCCGAACAGGATGCCGCCGGCCACCACCGCCGACACGATCTGGTTGGCGGTGACCGACGAGGCGAACACCCCCGCGGCGAGGCAGGCGCCGCCGAGCAGGAACAGGCCCAGGTAGCTGGTCGCCATCGGCCCGATGTCCGGGTCGCCGAACGACATCAGCATGATCGGGTAGTACAGGGTGAGCACCAGCATGCCGGTGAGCATGGCCAGCGCTCCCAGGAACTTGCCGACCACGATCTCGACATCGCGCACCGGAACGGTGAGCAGCAGCTCCCAGGTGCCGACCTTCTTTTCCTCCGACACCAGCCGCATGGTGAGCACGGCCGCGAACAGCAGCACCAGGAAGCGGGCGGCGTTCACGAAGCCGCGGATGCTGGTGTCCCCGTAGCCGACGCCGGCCAGGTAGGTGGTGAAGAAGGTTCCGGTCAGCGCCAGGAACACCGCCGTAACGATGTACGCCATCGGCGAGCCCAGATAGGTACCCAGTTCCTTGCGCGCTACGATCAGGATGTTCTTCATCGCTCGGCCCCGTCGTCGTCGTCGTCGTCGTCCGCTTCGTCGTCGGGGATCTCATCCCCTTCCTCGGCCGGATCGTCCACGCCGTCATCGTCGTCCTCGTCGTCGGTCTCGTCGCCGGCCTCGGTGGTGAGTTGCAGGAAGATCTCTTCCAGGCTCATGGTCACCGTCTCCATGCCGGTCAACGTCCAGCCACTCGCCACGATGGCGGCGGTAATCTCGCCGTGCGGCTGCTCGCCGGCGGCGAACTCCACCAGGTGGTCCGGGTCGCTCCAGGTCACGCCGGCGACGCCGGGCACCGCTTCGAGCACCGCGGCCACCGCATCGGCCGGACCGTCCACCTGCAGCCGTAACCGTTCCGCTCCGCTCACCATGGCCGACAGCCGGTCGATGCTGTCCTCGGCCACGATCCGGCCCTGGTGGATGATGATGACGCGCTCGCACACCATGCTCACCTCGGGCAGGATGTGGCTGGACAGGAGGATGGTGCGGTTCTCGCCCAAGTCCCTGATCAACTGGCGCGTCTGCGACACCTGGATCGGGTCGATGCCGATGGTCGGCTCGTCGAGAATGAGCACCTCGGGGTCATGGATGATCGACTGCGCCAGCCCGACGCGCTGGCGGAACCCCTTGGACAGTTTCGCCAGGTGGACGTTGTAGTACTCCTCGAGCGCGCACTGCTCGACCACGTCGTCGACGCGGCCGCGCACGGCGCGCCGTTCCACTCCGCGCAGCCGGGCCACGTACTCCAGGTAGGCGCGCGTGGTCATGTCGGTGTACAGCGGCACCACCTCCGGCAGGTAGCCGATGTGGCGCCGTCCCTGCAGCGATTCGGTGGCCATGTTGTGCTCGCCCACCCACGCGTCGCCGCGGGTGGGCATCAGGAACCCGGTGATGATGCGCATGGTGGTGGACTTGCCGGCGCCATTGGGCCCCAGGAAGCCGACGATCTCACCCTGCGCGACCGAGAAGCTGATGTCGTCCACGGCGAGGCGCTCGCCATAGTACTTGGTAAGGTTTTCGATACGTATCATGTGATTGCGGACCGCAGCGGCGATCAATCGAGACGTTATGCGTCTGCGCGCGTCATGTCAATGATACCCTGCTGGAATCATTGCGGCCCGCGCGGCGTACCGGGCGCAACGGTCGCGCCGTCCATCGCGCCCGCACCGCAACACCCGTACCGCAACGCCCGCGTCTCGCCGGGGCTCAGCCGGTACGCAGGACTCCACGGTGCGCGATTTCGCCGATCGGCTTGCGGTCGTTCGGTTGTTCCCGCTCGCGAAGCTCGTCCGGCAGCGCGTCGCGCGGGCCGATGCGGCCGGCGGCGAATCCGCACATCACGGTGTAGCGTTCGGCGTCCACGCCGAGCCGGTCGTGGGCGGCCTTCCGGTCGATGCCGGCCATGGCGTGGGTATGGAGCCCTAGCGCCCGCGCCTGCAGCGCCAGCGCCATCCAGGCCGCGCCGGTGTCGAACTGGGCGGTGCGCGGCTCGCGTCCGTCCGGGAGGCGCGTGTTGGCGTAGATGAACCCCACCAGCGGCGCTTTCGCCGCCCACGCCCGGTTGCGCGGCATCAGCACCGAGTCGAACAGCGGGCGGTCCGGGCCGTCGGTCTCGTACAGGAACAGCCACGGCTGCCCGTTGAACGAAGACGGCGCCCAGCGCGCGCCTTCGAACAGGGAGGCGACCTCGGCATCGCTGAGCGGATCGGAGGAGAACGAGCGCGGCGACCAGCGGCCGATGATCAGATCTTCCACCGCCGCCGAAGCGACGCGTCCGGATTGGTCTTGGTCCGTTGTCATGGATAGCGGAACCGTACCGGCTCGATGGCGGTGTGTCGACACAACCGCAGCCGCCCGGAAGGCAGCCGCAGGTCGCGCCGGTCGCGCGTAGGCGGTGTTGTCTGTCCAGGCCGCCGTCGACACCGATTCTGAGTGGATAATGAAAGAAGCCACCGGAGCTACCGTGGTGACAGTTGCTCCGCGGACCGGCACGGGAGCCAACCTCGGGGCCATCCTGCCAAGACGATGTGCGCGGCATTGTGGAGCTGATCGCCCAGGGCGAACGGGCGGTCGAGGGCAGTGAGGTCAGGCCACACCGGGAGGCGACGTGCGCACTGCACCGCCGTCCAATGCGGGTGAGATCGGCAGCACCGCGAGCAAGGCGCGCCCGAACCGGTTCAAGAATCGGTGCCGCGTTCCGGCAGGCAGGTGCGGTAGGCGGCGGCGATCTCCTCCGGCAGTTCGATGTTCACGTTGCGGCGCTCCAGCAGGCTCGTGTTGAGCGCTTCGGAGACGTGGGCGTTCACCACCGACTGCACCAGCGGGAGTAGTGGTTGCGCGCGGCCGGCGGCGGCGCGCGCGAAGTTGTCGAGTTGCAGCGCGTAGGAGTTGGCCTGCTCCACCGCGTGGTCCTCGCGCTCGACCTCCGTGAACCGCGGGCTGCGGACCGTGGTCACGCTGGTCACCGCGTCCAGTGACCAGGCGACCGGGAGGTGCAGCGCGCCGTGCGAGCCGGAAATCAGCAACTCCTGGCTGAACGACGACCGCCTGCTGCTCTCGATCACGCCGATGCGTCCGTTCTCGTATTCCACCACACCCGCGAGCCGGTTGATGGTGCCGTAGCGCTCGCTCACGGATCCGGTCGCGCTTGCCCGCACCGGCAGGGACTGCGCGAAGTGCCCGCACGCGTTCACCGCGTAGCATGCCAGGTCGAACGGCACGCCGCCGGCCGTCTCCTTGCGCTGGCGCCAGTTCCTGGTGTCGTCGTCGGGCGCCTCCAGCTCCGCGTCCCAGAGGTTGAACACGGCGCGCACGTAGTCCACCTCGCCCACGGCGCCGGCGGCGATGCGCTGCTCGATGGCGCGGATCGCGGGATGGTGGCGATACATGAACGCTTCCATGACCAGCGCCCCGGCGGCACGCGCCAGGTCGTGGATCTCGCTCGCCTCCGCGCCGGTCACCGCCAGCGCCTTCTCGCACAGGATGTTGCGTACCCCGGCGGCGAGGCAGGTCTCGACCTGGGAACGGTGCAGGTTGGGCCAGGTCGCCAGCAGCACTGCTTGCGGCGACTCCGCGTCGAGCAGCGCTTCCAGGCTCGCGTAGGTCCGTTCCGCCCCATACTTGGCGGCCCAGTCGCGGGCTCGCTCGGCGTCGGTGTCGCAGCAGGCCGCGAACCGCACCTTCCCGCCCAGGCTCAGCGCCGCGCGGGCATGGGCATGCGAGATGCCCCCGCAGCCGACAATGGCAATCTCGGTAATCTCGGTAATCTCCATCGCAACCCCCGCCGCCATCGTATCATCGAACCGGCGTCGCCGGAGATGACCGGACCGCAGGTCGGGTAGACGATGTGCGCGGCCACTCCATCCGCGGGCCGCCGTCCGTGGACCGCGAACGCTCGATGGACATGGGATCGCGAACGCCCGCCGCGGCTTGAGTGACGGGCGCGCTCTTGTGGCGCGGCGTGGGCAGCTCGGCGCCTTGTCCGGCCTCGTCCAGCCTCCCCCAGCCTCCGAGCGGTTGACAGCGACGCGGCACCTGCCCACGATCCGATCCAAGGAGCAAGATCCAACGATGACCCCGGAAGTAGCACTGCAGACGCGGGAGCAGATGATCCGCGATGGATTCTGCGTGGTGCGGGACGTGCTAACCGACGAATTCGTCGCCGAGTTGCGCGACGAGACCGCCCGCCTCAACGCGACCGAGGCGCATCATCCCGATACCAGGTACCAGGGCACCCACCTCGGCATCAAGTACGCCGACAACCCGATCATGCGCCGGCTCGCCGAGTGGCCGCCCGCGCGCCGGGCGCTCGAGGAGCTGGGGTTCGGCGACTTCGCCCACCGGGACGCCCTGCTGGTGCTCACCAAGCCGGCGCGCGGGCCGGCGCTGTACTGGCACCAGGACTGGATGCAGTGGAACGACCCGCTGAGCTGCACGCCGTGGCCGCAGACCATCTTCGTGTCCTACTACCTGGAAGGCACCAGCGTCGAGAACGGGTGCCTGAAGATCATCCCCGGCACGCACCGCAGGCGCATACCACTGCACGACGTCCTGGTGACCGCGCACGAGCAGGGCGCCCGGTTCATCGAAGAGGACCATCCGGTCATGTTCAGCGACCACCCCGACCAGGTGAACGTCGAGGTGGGCCCGCGCGACCTGGTGCTCGCCGATGCCCGCGTCCTGCACGCCGCCTACAAGAACCAGACCGACGAACCGCGCGACCTGCTGCTGCTGTGGCACCGCCGCCCGGACACGGTGCCGGCCTACTGGCAGGCCGAAGTCCCGCGCGTCATCGCCGACCGCGACCCCGACGCCGAGTACGAACCCACCCGCATCCCCGGCAAATTCCTCACGGCGTGAGGTGGCGTGTGAGCGAGATCAGGTTGATTGCCCAGGAATAGCGCGATAATATCTGAGTGGTAGGTGGCCATGGAGTTGCAGGAGATGGTCGAGGATGAGGTGTTCTCGCCGGCGTTGATCGCCGACGCACTGCGGACCACCAGGACGGAGATTGCGAGCACCCTTGGTCTTGGCCAGGATGCGTTTTCGAGGACTGCCCGAGTGCGGGCGCCAAAGACGCAGACCCGGTTGCGCGAGATGATGGAGATTCTGCGCCGGGTGCAGGCGCATACCGGCTGCGCCACCCTTGTGGCCTATGCCTGGTTCCGTTCGGAGCCGCTGCCGGGGTTGGATTGCATGACTCCGGACCAGTTGGTGCGCCGAGGCAAGGCGGCCTACGTTCACGCATACCTCGATCAGGTCATCGCCGGAGGCTACGCTTGATGCGGCGCCCGCGGCATCAAGCGTACCCTCGTTTCTCCCACTGAACGCGGTCTCCCGTTCGTGCACCCATGCGCCGCCGCGCGGAGGTTTGCTCGCGTCCGATGAGATTCCAAGGAGTGGTGTATCGCGCGCACGACCCGCGCTGGTCCTGGACTCCGGTCTCCGGAGAAGGAGCGCGCCGGTACGGAGGACGCTTCAACCGGAGTGGCGTCTCTGCGCTCTACACATCCTTGTCGCCGATGACCGCGGTGCACGAAGCCAGTCCACTGGGGCGTCCCCTGCAACCGATTCTGCTGTGTGCGTATGACGTCGACGCGGCACCGATCTTCAACTCGCTGGACGGGAAGGAGTGCGTCAACGCCGGCGTAACCGATTCGGACCTGCATTGCCCGACTTGGAGAACGGTGATGTACGGCGGCAAGGTGCCGCCGTCGCAAGCGGTGGCCGACCGGCTCATCGCTGCCGGATACGCCGGGATGCAGGTCCGTGGTTTCGCTGCCGGTGCGGGGCGGAACGACATCAACCTCGTGTTCTGGCGTTGGGCCGACCGGCTCCCGAGCCGAGTCGCAGTGATCGACGACCATGGCCGGCTTCCGAGTGCACAAGGGTTCTATCGAGGATAATGGCGACGCGGCCGGCAGTGCGCTCCGGACTGCGGAGGTCAGTGCAGAGTGGCGAGTGCGGCGAGGACGTGGCCCGTGTAACCGGGTTCAAGCTCGATCAGGTGGGTATCGAACCAGAACACGGGGTGGTGGGACGCGACGATGAATTGGTAGCCCTCCTGCGTGCAGGCGGCGTCGATGGTGGCCTTGATGCGCTGCACGGCGGCGAAGTCCTGGCCCGCCTCCGGTTCGTCGACCAGCAAGGTCATTCCGCGCGCGCCGGGGGGCAGGGCGGCGAGCGCCTGGCGGATGATCTGGCCGTGCGAGGAGAAGCTCCCGCGCAGGCGCAGCGCCATCTCGGCGGGGGTGGCCGCCGGCGTGGACAACACGCGCGGGTTCATCCGCTCGGTGTCGAACAGGCGGATGTCTTCGCTGCCCTCGAATTGCAGCCGGCAGTCGGCCCCGTCGAGCAGCGCCTTGATGATGGTGCTCTTGCCGGAGCCGTTGGGGCCGGCGAGCGTGTTGAGGCCGGGGGCAAACCGCAGCGGGCTCTTGCGCCGCACCCGGCGCTGCCACTTGAACTGCAAAGCCGCCGACACAATCACCCCGCGACCTCCGCTGCCCGCCGGCGCCGCACCCGGCCCTCCTGCCACGACCACCGCTTTGCTGGCACGATCACGCGGCCGGCGAACGCCTGGATCGGGGTGCGGGCCTCATGGCGCCAGCTTTCCCCGCTGCCGCGCGCCACGTCAACCTGGCGTGAACATGGCGTGGCCGGTTGCCGCGGTGTCGGTTTACAGTGGCGGCCATGAGTTCTCAGGTAGCGCAGTACACGGCCGCCGTTGCCGCGGGCAAGGACTTGACGGCCGACGAGGCGCGGGCGTGCGCCGATGCGGTGTTCGCAGGCGCGGCGACCGAGCTGGACCAGGTAGTGGCGTTGCTGCAGGCGCTGGCCGAAAAGGGGGAGACGGCAGGCGAGGTGACCGGGTTCGCGCGCGCCATCCTGGAGCGCGCCACGCCGGCTCCCGCGGGGGTGCGTGGGCGCGGGGTCGACTTGGCAGGCACCGGCGGCAGCGGGTTGGCGCGCTTCAACGTGTCGACCGCGGCGGCGTTCACGGTGGCCGCTGCCGGTACGCCCGTGGTCAAGCACGGCAACCGCGGCTCCCGCCAACCCAACGGCAGCTTCGACTTTCTCGATGCGCTTGGCATCGAATACGACATGGAGCCGGGGGCGATGGAGCAGTGCTTCGCGGCCACCGGGCTGGCATTCTTCTTCGCACGTGCGTGGCACCCGGCGATGGCCGCGGTGGCGCCGGCTCGGCAGCAGGTGGCGCGGCGCACCATCTTCAACCTGGCGGCGCCGCTGTGCAATCCGGCGCGGCCGCCCTACCAGTTCATGGGCGCGAGCAGCGTGGCCGCGGCGGAGTTGCTGATCGAGGTTCTCGCGGACCTCGGCCGGCGCCGCGCCCTGGTGGTGTGCGGCGCCCCGGGCATCGACGACCTGTCGATCGCCGGCCCCACGGAGGTGTTCACCCTGGATGCCGGCACCGTGCGGCGGGAGACCGTGAGCCCCGACCAGTTCGGCATAGCCCCGGTCCCGTACGCCGCCCTTCCCGCCGGCAGCGGCGAGGACAACGCCGCGCTGTTCACCGACCTCATCGCCGCCGCCGCCGAGCCGTCCCCCCTGACCGACCTGATATGTCTCAATGCGGGGGCGGCATTGTTCTGTGCGGAGGCCGCTGACAGCATTGCAGCCGGTTGTGCGGCGGCCCGCGCGGCGTTCGCCGGTGGCGGCGTGGCGCGCAAGGTGGCGCAGTACCGGGAGCACTGGTAGGCGGCTTCCTTCCGGTCGCGGCCGGCGGCAGCGGGGCGGCAGGCAGCACCTGTTGCGCGCCGGCTCCGCGTGGTGTGGGCATTCGTCTCGGCAAACGTGGCGCAGCGCAGACCAGGGTGCACCGCCGGACCGCGGTTCACTGCGGGTGATCATCAGTGCGAGCTTGCGGCAGCAACGTCGGGATCGCGTGGGCCAGTCTGGCCACGGCCGGCACCAGCTTGAGAGTTTGTGGCAGGTCAGTCGGCGCGGGCGATGTGGAGCAGGATGGCGTATTCCTCGTAGCAGTCGCCGCAGCGGCGCAGGTGGTCGGCGACCAGTGGGCCGAGTGAGTTGATGTCGCCGCCGCCGGACACCAGGTCCACGAGGCGGTCGAGCTCGGAAAAGCACTCCTCACAGGACATTTCCTGTTCGCCGGTGCGCGCTACCATGCCGCCCATCCCCTTGAGGAACATGCGTAGCGGCATCTGCGGGTGCCCGAGCGGTGGGCGCCCGAGCATGCCGCCGGCGGCGCGCTGCAACCGGCTCAACAGTGGTGCATCATGTGCGGCCATGGGTACGCTCTCTCATCCTGACGCGCCGTCCCGCGCCGAGCTTACGACGGAACGCACGTTCCCTTTCCAACGGCGTGCAACCCCAGTGTTCATCAGCCGAACACCCGCAGCAACTGCTCGCGGCTGAAGCCGTCGGCGGTCAGCTTGCGCTGCAGACTGCGGCGCGCGTCGTGCAGTAGCTTGTACATGGCGTTCCGGGTGCTGCCCATGCGGCGCGCCACTTCCTCGAGCGGCATCCCGTAGATGCCCACCGCCAGCAGCGCGCGCCGCTGCCGCTCGGTCAACTCGTTGTGGATGTAACGGTGCAGGAGGGCGGTTACCGCCTTCTTGTCGGCGGTCTGCGCGGGACCGGGCGCCGGATCGGCAAATTCCGCCGGCCGCATCTCGTCGGGCGACGCGGCCAGCGCATCGAGCGAAACGTCCTGCCAGCGCTTGCGGCGCAGTTCGGTGAGCGCCACGCGCACGGCGATCTTGTGCGCCCAGGTGGTGAACCGGCTCTCGTCCCGGAACGAGTCCAGTTGATCGAGGATCTTGAGCAGCGCCTCCTGCACGAAGTCCTCCGCCTGGGCGTCGAACTCGCGCCCGCTCGCCCGGATCTGTCGCAACAGCCCGCGGCGCAGGCCGGCCACCAGGATCCGGCGCAGGTCGCCAATGGCGGCATCGCGGGCCGGCCCCGCCGCCTGGAGATCGGCCACCCACCGCGCATTGGATCGCCCTGCCAACTGTGCTTCCGGCATCGGCTCTCGACAATGGTAGCGCAACCCACCTGTGCTGCAAAGTCGGACAGGGTGCAGGGTAGGCGCACAGTGGCGCAGTGGCGCAGCGTTGGTGCCGGTTCCCCAACCGCGCGGTGGACGAGTACTGTTGGAGCCACACCACGACAGGTTCAAGGGAGAGACGCAATGGCAATTCGGGTAACGGTATGGAACGAGTTCGTGCACGAGCAGAACAACGACTTCGTGCGCGGCATTTATCCGCACGGGATACATGAGCAGATCGGCGGCTACCTGCGCCGGCAGCCGGGCCTGGAGGTTGCCACCGCCACGCTGGAGGAGCCGGACCATGGCCTCACCGAGGAGGTGCTCGACAACACCGACGTGCTGATCTGGTGGGGGCACGCCGCACATCGCAAGGTGCGCGACGACATCGTGGATCGCGTGCAGGAGCGCATCCTGGCGGGAATGGGGCTGGTGGTGCTGCACTCGGGACACTTTTCGAAGATTTTCAAGCGCATGATGGGGACGAGCTGCGGGCTGTGCTGGCGCGAGGCGGCGGAGCGGGAGCGGCTGTGGGTGGTCAACCCCAATCATCCCATCACCCGCGGGTGCGGGCGCTACATCGAGATTCCGAACGCCGAGATGTATGGTGAGCACTTCGACATCCCCGAGCCGGACGAACTGCTGTTCGTGAGCTGGTTCGAGGGCGGCGAGGTGTTCCGTAGCGGGGCCGTCTGGCACCGCGGGCGCGGCAAGATCTTCTACTTCCGCCCCGGCCATGAAACCTATCCGATCTTTCACCACGAGGGCGTGCTGCACGTCATCGCCAATGGCGTGCGCTGGTGCGCGTTCGACGGCAACACCGAGACCATCGGCATCGGCGTGGCTCGCCAAATCCGCGAGCCGATCGAGGAGCTGAGCCCCAAGGACTACGTGGAGGGCGAGATCGAGCATCCCTCCGAGTCGCTGGCGCGCTAGCTGAACCGCACGGGGCGATGCTGCTGGCGGACCGGCGTATGATTCGCCGCGCCGGCGGCATCGGAACAGTGTGATGGATACGAGGTCAGACAGGCATCGGCACGGTCCCTTCGAAACACGAGAGGCGTCCGGCGTCGACGTACACCGATCCCCGGTCAGGTTGCCGCGGCTGGCGCTGCTCGGGATGGCCGTGCTGCTGCTGGCGGCTGCCTGCAACCGCGGTGGGGACAAACCGGGTGAGGGATCCGCCGCCGTGGCGGCCGACCTGCCGCGGGTGGGCGACTTCGAAATCGTGGCCTATCAGACCGGTTCGGGACTGACCGCGGAGCGCATGCAGTTCAGCGCGGTGCTCGACGCGGGCAAGCCGGTGGTGCTCAACTTCTGGGCCGGATTGTGCCCTCCGTGCCGGGCGGAGATGCCGGAGTTCCAGGAGGTGTACGACGAGTACAGCGACCGTATCCTGATGCTGGGCATCGACCTGGGGCCGTTCACCGGGCTCGGCAACACCGACCAGGGCCGGGCGCTGTTGAGCGAGCTGGGAGTGTCCTACCCGGCGGGTACCACCGAGGACGCCGACGTGGTGGCGCGGTTCCAGGTGCTCGGCATGCCGACTACCCTGTTCGTCACCCCCGACGGGGGGGTCGTCGCCAAGTGGACCGGCATCCTCACCAAGGAAAAGCTGATCGAGCACGTCGACGAACTGCTCGCGGTGAGCCGGTGAGCGGGGCAGAAGCGGTCAGCCGCCGCAACCAAGTCATCAGCTTCGCGGTGCCGGCGCTGGTGGTGGCCGCGCTGCTGGCGGCGGTGATCCGCGTGCAGGCCGACGTCGAGTCGGCGGCGGCCAACGTGTCCGTTACCCTGCCGTTCCTGTTCGCGTTCCTCGCCGGCATGGTGGCGAGCGTCAACCCGTGCGGGTTCGTGATGCTGCCCACCTACATCTCCTACCACCTCGGCAGCGAGGAGGAGGGGTTCTACGACCGCTCCTTCGTCGAGCGGGCGGGGCGCGGCCTGCTGCTCGGCGTGGCGGCCACCGGCGGCTTCATCGCGGTAGCCGCGGCGGTGGGCGTGGTGGTGGCGGCCGGCGGCCAATGGCTCACCGCCACGTTCCGGTTCTTCGGCGCCGCGCTCGGCGCCGTGCTGCTGGGCATCGGCGTGTGGCTGCTGACCGGGCGCGGCAAGCTGGCGCTGCTGGCCGCCAGCCGCGTGCACGTGAGCCCGCGCCGCAACCTCGGCAACGTGGTGGCGTTCGGCGCCGCCTACTCGATCAGCTCGCTGAGCTGCACGCTGCCGATCTTTCTCGCCGTGGTGGGCATCGGCCTCGGTACGCAAGGTCTGGGAGCCGCCTTCGGGCAGTTCATGGGCTACGCGCTGGGCATGGGGTCGGTGCTGATCGCCGTCACCGTCGGCGCCGCCCTGTTCCGTGGCGCGGTGGCCAAGTGGCTGCGCGGCTCGATGCTGGCCATAAGCCGCGCCAGCGCCATGTTCCTGGTCGGCGCCGGCGGTTACCTGATCTACTACTGGGTCGTGTTCGCCGACGCCTTCGGCTGGTTCTCCGGCGCCTGACCGGCCGCTACTCCTCCCAGGGGTGGAGGATTACCTTGCCGGTCTCGCCGGTGAGCTGCAGGTCGAACGCTCGCTGGGCGTCCTTCATCGGCATGCGGTGGGTGATCTGCTTGTCGAGCAGATCACCGGAGTCGGCGATCACGCCGAGCAGCTTGGAGGCGTCGGCGCGGTTGTAGTGCCACGCCCCGTACAGGGCGAGGCCGCGGCTGATCATGTCGCGGCTGGTGTACAGCGGCACCTCACCGCCCTGGCCGACGAACGCCAGGCGCCCGCGGCGGCGCAGGCAGTCGAGCGCGAACCGCTGCGCCGGGCCGACGCCGGAGCAATCCACCGCGGCATCGACGCCGCGCCCGCCGGTCAGCTCCCACACCTGCTCGACGGCGCCGTCGGCGGCCGGATCGATCGCCACCGCACCGAGCTTCTCGGCCAGCTTGCGCCGGTAGGGAATCATCTCCACCGCGATCGCCCGCGCGCGCCGGTGCAGGACATTGACGATTGCCCCAAGGCCCACGGGACCGATGCCGGTTACCATCACCGTCTCGCCGCTGCCCACGTTCATACGCTGCATGGCGCCGAACGTGGGGCCGAGACCGCAGCACGCCATGCTGCCGTGGTCGTACGACATCGAGTCGGGAATAGGAACCAGGAACCGGTCCTGCTTGATCACGTACTGTGCGTAGGTGCCGGTGCCGTGCTCGTAAACGCCGAGCTTCTCTGGGCTGGGCTGGTTCTCGCAGTGGATGTACTCGCCGGCCAGGCACAGGTCGCACACGCCGCAGCTCGTCTGCGGCATCACCGCTACCCGGTCGCCTACCTTGATCAGGCTGGATTGGTCCACGTCCACCACCTCGCCGGCCGCCTCGTGGCCCATCGACAGTTGCCCGCGCCCCGCCTTGTACGCCTTGTACTCGGTGCACATGGGTGCGCTGTGGATCTTCACCACCACCCACTCGCCCTGCGCCCGCGGATCGGGAACGTCTGCCAGGTTTACCTGCCGGTCATCGGTCGTCTGAACTACTTTCAAGATTCATGCTCCCAGGATTGCGCTCGGGCGGCATCATAGTGACCCGCGCCCGGCGCGACAAGGACGCATGCGGAGCCGGTCGGAGCCGGCGGCGCCGTGGCCGAGCCGGCGCGTGCGGATCCCTCGGGTGCCGCTTGCCGGGGCGCGCCGGCGGCGAGTAACTTTCGGCGCCGTGAATAGCTGCCCGCCGTGGGACGGCACCGGAAGATGACCGCCGCAATTGCCGCCGGCGACGATGGCCTGACGCCGCGGCAGATGCGCGCCGCGCAGCGCAACTTCACGCTGTTCTCGTTCCTGAACGTCGTCTCGTTCCACCTGCTGACCGGCAACCTGATCGCCCTCTACGCCCTGCGCCTCGGCGCCGGCGACCTGCTGGTGGGCGTGCTGTATTCGTTCTTCCCCCTCGGCCAACTGGTGCCGCTGCTCGGCCGCCTCATCGTGCGCCGGCTCGGCACGGTGCGCACCATGGGCATCTTCTGGATCGCCCGCTATGCGCTGATGTCGCCGATCCTGCTGGCGCCCCTGTTCGCAAATAGCGCCGCCCCGGTCAGCATCTGGCTGATCGTGGCGGCCGCGGTCGGCTTCAACCTGGCGCGCGGCGTCGCCATCACCGGACACAACGCCATCGTCGGCGCCATCACCACCGAAACCGAGCGCGGGTCGTTCCTGTCTCGCAATCAACTCGTGATCCATGCCGCGGGCATCGGTGCGGGGCTGGCGATCGGGTTGCTGCTGCAGGAGCAGTCCCCGCTGTGGTTGTATTCCCTGTTGATGGGAGCCGGCATCGTGATCGGCCTGTCCTCGACGCGGCTGGTGTTCCGCTTCCCGGAGCCGCCCGCTCCCGACCGCTCCGGCGGCTTCTTCGCGTCGCTCGGACGCACGCTGCGGCGCACCGGCGTGCCACGCTTCCTGGTCCTGCTGGCGCTGCACAGCTTCGCCGTCTCCATGGTGATTCCGTTCCTGGTGGTCTATGCCAAGCGCGTGCACGGCCTCGGCGACAATACCGCGATGCTGCTCGGCGCGGTGGGCGCCGGCGGCGCCATCGCCATGGCCTTGGTGAGCGCGTTCGTGATCGACCGGGTCGGCGCCAAGCCGCTGATTACGCTGTTCACCGCCACGCTGGCCGTGACCACGGTGATGCTGGCCGTGGCGCCGACGCTCGACAGCATGACCGCGGTCTGGGTCTACCTCGGGTTCGTGTTCTTCTTTGCCAACTTCGGGGCCAGCGGTGGCACCAGCGCCAACAGCGTCTACTATTTCAACCTCACGCCGAGCGCCGACCGGCTCAACCTGGGCATCCTCTACTTCCTGGTGATCGGCATCCCGGCGTCACTGGGATCGCTGGGCGGCGGCCTGGCGCTGGACCGTCTGGCCTCGATCCGCGTGCTGGAGACCTCCGACGTGTACCGCATCTACTTCGGTGCGGTCGCGGCCGCCTACGTCGGCATCGTGCTGCTGGCGTCGCGCCTGGAGCGGCTGGGCGCCTACCGGGTGCACGACCTGCTGGGCCTGTTCGCGTCGCCACGCGACCTGCGGGCGCTGGCGTTGCTGCATCGGCTGAAAGGCAGCCGCACCCCGGACAACGAACAGTCGCTGGTACGCCGGCTCGGCGACGCGCGGTCGCGGCTGGCGGCTCCCGACCTGCTGCGCCGCCTCGATTCGCCGCGGTTCGCGGTGCGCTCGGAGGCGCTGGACTCGCTCGCCGACATGCCGGCCACCGACGAACTGACGCGCGCCCTGATCGCGGAGGTGGCCGGGCAGCCATTCACGACCGCGCACAAGGCCGCCGACCTGATCGGGCGCAAGCGGCTCGCCGACGGGGTGGAGGTGCTGCGCACAAGCCTCGCCTCCCCCGACGTATACCTGGTCGGGAAGGCGATGGTGTCGCTGGCCCGGCTCGGCGACCAGGCCAGCCGCGCCACCATCGAGGAGTTGTTCCGGTCGACCCGGAACCCGCGCCTCCTGATCCACGGCGCGGCCGCGCTGGAGCTGTTCGGCGATCCCGCGTCCCTGGACGACGTGCTGGCGGTGCTGGAATGGGCGCCGAGGCGGTACGTGCGCGACGAGGTGGTCCTGTCCGCCGCCGGTATCCTGGAGATGGCGAACAGCTTCTACCCGCTGTACCAGGGATTCCTCGCCGACGCGCGGCGCGGTCTGGCTCTGCTCACCGACTACGTCGCCGAGCAGCAGGAGCGCGCCCGGCTGGAGCCGGCGGCGCTGCACCTGGTCACCGCGCTGGTGGCCACGTTCGCGGACCTGCCGGCGTTCCGCGCCGCCTCCGGCGACGCGCTGGAGCTGATCCCGGTCGCGGTGCGCGACGTGCCGCTCACCGCCACGCTCACCGAGGCGTTGCAGCGACCGGTCACCGGCGCTCTCGACCACTACCGCTTCCTGCTCGCCGCCACCGTCGCGTTCTACGCCTGGCGACGCCTGTAGCGCGTTCGATCGGCGCCGGCAGGCACCCCAAAACCGCCGCCTGCCGGCGCCGGTGTCGGCTCATCCCGTCCGGCCGAACAGGAGGCTGTCGCAATCCGACAGCCTTCTATTCAAGGCTCTCCAATCGCCCCGAGTCAGCCGAGCGCTCGGCAGCCTCGACGATCCGCTGGGCGTGGACCGCGTCGGCCATGGTGGACAGCGGCGCCGGGCCGCCGTCGCGCACGTGGGCGACGAAATGCTCGACCTCGCGGTAGATCGAGTAGGGGTAGGCGCTGTAGGTTTGCGAGTGGACCTCGGCGGGCTGGTTCTGCACCCAGTCGCGGTAGCTGTAGCGGGTGGCGCCGTCGGTGCCGATCGCCTTGATCAGCACCGTCCACGGGTCGGCGGTGTGGTCGTCGGCGGCGAAGCTGGCCTGCAGGTGGGCGAGCGCCCCCGAACCCATGCGCAGGTTCACCAGGGCGATGTCCTCCTGGGTAATGGTCCGGTAGTGGAGGGTGGCCTTCATGGCGCTCAGCTCGACCGGCCGTCCGGCGAGGTAGAGCAGAATGTAGGCGTGGTGGGTCAGGATCTGGCGGATCACGCCCGGAATCGTGCGCACGTGCTGCTCGGCGTGGTGAATGTTGTACAGCACGTACACCGCGATCAGCCGCCCGAGCGCGCCACCGGCGATCAGCTCGCCGGCGCGCCGCACGCCGTCCTCGTAGATGTAGTTGTGGCCCGGCATGCACACCAGGCCCGCGGCGTCGGCGCGCGCAGCCATCTCCTCGATCTCGGCCACCGTGACGCTGACCGGCTTTTCCACCAGCACGTGCTTGCCGGCCGCCAGCGCCTTCAGGGTGAGTTCGTGGTGACTCTCCAGGTTGGTGAGCACGTGCACGGCGTCGATGGCGGGGTCGGCGAGCAGATCGTCGGCGCTGCCGTAGCGCGCGCAGCCCCAGGCGCGCGCCTTCTGCTCGGCCCGCGCCGGGGTGCGGTTCCACACTCCCACCAGCCGCGCCCCGGCGCAGCGCCGCACCGCCTGCGCGTGCAGGTTGGCCACCACTCCGGCGCCGAAGAATCCGATTCCCAGTTGTGTCATATCGCCGAAGACTATGGTGTCCCGCCCCCGGCCTGTGCAATGCCGGCCGGATGCAGTGGAACTGCGATGTTTGGGTGCCGTGGTTCGTGTTATCGTGCGGTCGCAAAACATGGAATATCGCCGCATGGGGCGTTCGGGCCTGAAGGTGTCCGAACTGTGCCTGGGAACGATGACCTTCGGGGTGACGGCCGACGCCGATGCTGCCGCCGCCATGGTGAACGCCGCCTTCGACGCGGGCGTCAACTTCTTCGACACCGCCAACTCCTACGCCGAGGGCGAATCGGAGCGCATGCTCGGCAAGGCGCTGGCCGGCCGGCGCCGGGACGCGGTAGTGGCCACCAAGTTCTTCAATCCGATGGGCGGCGGCATCAACGACTCCGGCATGTCGCGCGTGCACATCATGGCAGCCGTGGAGGACAGCCTGCGCCGGCTCGGCACCGACTGGATCGACATCTACTACATCCACCACGTCGACGTGGAGACCGAGCTGGACGAGATGCTGTACGCCGTCGATGCGCTCGTGCGGCAGGGCAAGGTGCGCTACCCGGCGTGCAGCAACTACGAGGCGTGGCGGCTGAGCGAGGCGCTGTGGCTCAGCGACCACCACGGGCTGGCGCGATTCGCCTGCTACCAGCCGCAATACAGCCTGGTAGTGCGCGACATCGAGCTGGAGCTGCTGCCGCTGTGCCGGTACAAGCGGCTCGGCGTGGCGGTGTGGGCTCCGCTGGCGGGCGGCTTCCTTGCCGGCAGGTACCGCCCCGGCACGCAGGTGCGCGAGGGCAGCCGTTCGGCGGACGGATGGGCCTACCCGCGGGCGTACTTCGCGCCGACCGCGGACGCCACCCTGGCGCTGCTGCTGGATCGGGCTTCGGAGAGCGGCCGGACGCCCGCCCAGGTGGCACTGCGCTGGGTGCTGGAGCGACCGGGCATTACCTCCGTAATCGTGGGCGCGCGCGACGTCGGGCAGTTGTCCCAGAACCTGGGCGCCGCCGGCTGGCGTCTCGATCCGGCGCTGCGCGACGCGCTCACCGAGGTGAGCGAGCCGGCGGCGCGCTACCCGCAGGCGATGGAGGGGGAGATGGTGCAGCGCCGCGCCGCCGCGGTGACCATGCCCGGACGGGAGAACGGCTGATGGGCTGGCAGTGGGAGTTGATCCACCACCACGAATTCATCACCGAGGGACCGGTGTGGGACGGCCGCTACCTGTTCTACTCCGAGATATACGCCAACCGCACCTGGCGCTACGATCCCGCCAGCGGCGAGCGGGTGGTGTGGCGCGAGGGCACGCAGCGCGCCAACGGCCTGCTGCGCGCCCCCGGCGGCGGCCTGCTGGCGTGTGAGGGCGGCGGGCGGCGCGTGGTGCGCTACGTCGCCGATGCGCCCGCCGAGGTGATCGCCGACCGCTTCGAGGGCAAGCAGTTCAACGAGCCCAACGATCTCGCCCAGGCGGAGAGCGGGCGCATCTGGTTCAGCGACCCCAACTACGGCGGCCGCCCCATGCAGCTCGACCACGAGTCGGTGTACTGCGTCGATCCCGCCGGCATGCCGTCCGGCACGCCGGGCGGCACGGCGCGGCGCGTCACCTTCGACACCAACCGGCCCAACGGCGTCCTGCTGAACGCCGACGAGAGCGAGTTGTACGTGGCCGAGAGCCCGCACCGGCGCGATCAGCGGCGCCAGTTGCGCGCCTACCCGATCGCCGCCGACGGCTCCCTCGGCGAGCACCGCGTGCTGCACGACTTCGCCGACGGGCGCGGCGTCGACGGCATGACACGCACCACCGACGGGCTGATCGTGGCTACGGCCGGGCACCGCGAGCGCGGCCCCGGGCCGATGATCTACGTGTTCGAGCCGTCCGGACGGGTGGTGTCAACGCATCCGGCGCCCACCGACAAGCCCACCAACTGCACCTTCGCCGAGGCGGGGCTCGGCGTGCTGTACGTGACGTTTTCCGGCGGCGAGCTGTACCGGGTGGCCGGCACCGGCCTGGGCGGCGCCGTATAGCTCTCCCGCAGGCCGGTGGCGAACTCCGGCCGGCACGCCGCTCTCGGTGCGACGCCGGGTTCCACCACGGGCCGCGAGCCACAGCGGCGATGGGTGGGTTGGCGATAGCAGGGTTCAAGCCACGAACAACTGGTAGGCAAGGGTCGAGAACACCGCCCCGACCGCGATGCCAACCACCACCTCGGAGGTGCTGTGCCCCACGACCGGCGGGTTGAACGCCGGTCGCCTGTCGGGCAGCAGTGCGATCAGTTCGTGCAGCACCCGGCTGTGGTGGTCCACGGTGCGGCGCAGGCGTATCGCGTCGAACACGACGATGGCGGCCAGCACCACCGACACCGTGAACGCCGCGGACGCCCAGCCCTCCACCAGGCCCACTGAGACGGTCAGCGCGCTGACGAACGCGGAGTGGGCGCTCGGCATGCCGCCGGTGGAGAACAGGCGATGCGCTTCCAGGCGGCGGTTGCGAATCGAGTAATACACCACCTTGAAGGCCTGGCAACCGAACTGGATGGCGACCGTAATCAGCAGCGCGGGATTCACGGTGCGAGGCTCCGCGGTGCTCGTACGCGACTCAGGTCAGTCCCGCGCGCAGGGCGCCGAGGTGGCGCGCGAAGTGGTCGGCGAGCACTTCGCAGTAGGTATCGGGATGCGCGTGCAGCACCGCGACGATCGCAGGACCCAACTCGGCATCCCGCAGCGTCGATCCGAACGTGCAGTGCAGAACCTGGCGTCCCGGCTGCGTGAACCCGTTGCCCGCGGGAACGCGGTCCCACAACTCCAGGTAGAGATGCTCGAGCTCGGTCGCGTCGTCTATCGCCTCGGCGGGTGGTACTCCTTCGACCGTCGCCGACACGTGGTAGGTGGCCTTGTCGGTGTCGTAGCGCGCGCGCCCGAAGTGGACGATGCGGCGAAACAGCGCCTCGTCGTGGCGCGCCACCACGCGCAACGCCTCCAGGTAGCTGGTGCCGGCGGTCTTGACGTGGAAGCGGCCGCGGCTGGCGCGTGCGAAGGCGGGGTACATCGACAGCTTGTCGGAGCCGGAGTGCAGTGACAGCTTGTAGGGTCCGAGCGCGTCGGCAATGTCGGCATGCTGGCCGAGCGAACGCTCAAGCGCGGCCACGTCCCCCTTGTAGTCCACGCCCTTCTCGAAGTCGCCGACGTAGCGCGGCGCCAGCGACACCAGTTTCATGCCGCTTTCGATGCACAGCTCGGCCACGATGTAGTGTTCCGCGAGCGTGGTGGGCTGTTCGGTCTCGTCGACGCTGAGCTCGATTTCGTAGTCGGTGCCAGCCGCTTCGTTGACGGCGCGAATGTGATCGCCGAGCATCAGCGCGTGGCGGATGGCTCGGCCATACTTCACCGCGCAGCGTACGCAGGCCAGCTCGTCGAAGGTGACGGTGGTGGCGCCGCAGGTGACCTCGCGGCCCTGGTAGCGCGCAACCCAGTCCGTCTCGTCGCGCACGGCGGCATACCGGGCCCGCAGGGTGGATTCGTCGTAGCTGTCCGCGTGCTCGTCGACGTAGTCGGACGGATCGATCGTGTAGAAGGTGTAACCCGCCGCGTGCGTGGCGTCGACGTCCGCGGTGGTCTTCAGGTGGTCGGCGTCGGCGCCGGTGCCTCCCGACCACGAACTGGCGACCATGCCGTGCAGGGCGTCGTGCAGCACCTCGGTTGGCGAGCGGTCGGTGCGCTCCATCTCGCGGATCGATTGCTGGGCGAAGATCGGTTCGATGCCGGCGCCGTTGCGCACCATCGCCGCCACGTGTCCCGGCGTGGCGAGCCCGATGCGGTCGCCGAACCCGAAACTGGGCGCCAGGCCCAGGGTGACGGCGCGCACCTGGGGAGCAGCTTCAGTAGCCATGTTCGCGGGCGATTATGTGGCATCGTCGTAGCGGGCGCAAGCCAACTCGCTGGAGGCCGGTTGCGCCGGCAGCGCGGCCGCAGGCGGCGATTCCGGGGCGCTATATCTGGCAGTCTTGGTGGTGCCGGCGCAGCCAGGCCTGGTGGGTACGGAAGTCGGGCACCACGCACTCCACCAGGTTCCAGAACCGGGACGAGTGATTGAGCTCCACGAGGTGGGCCAGTTCGTGCACCAACACGTACTCGAACACATCCGGCGGAGCGAGCAGCAGGCGGGTGGCGATGCTGATGTTGCCGCGCGCCGAGCAACTCCCCCAGCGGCTGCGCGCATACCGGTAACGGACGGTGCCGAGCGGACGGCGAAAGTAGGTGTCGTTGAGATCCTCCACCTGCCCGCGCAGCTCCGGCTCCTTGGCCAGCGCCAGGCCGCGGCTCACCAGGCGCGGCAGCGCGTGGTTGCGCTGCTCCTCGGTCTGGCCGGCGGCAAGGATCAGGTGCAGCGTCCGGCAACCGGTGGTACGGTCCACCTCGCCCAGGCGCACCGCGTTGCTGGCGCGGTCCGTATGCTCCAGGTGCAGGCGGAACTCGCTGTCCGCGATGCTGAGCCGTTGATCGTGGTGATAGCTGCGCGGCGGCCGGATGCGGAATCGGCCCGGGTCGCGGGCGATGGTGCGCGCCGCCCAGTGCAGCAGCGAGGTCACCTGCCGGTCGCACCACGCGATCGGCTCTCCCACCGGGAGGCGAATCAGCACGCCCCGCCGCCCGATGGTGGCACGCGCGTCGCGGCGCCGTTCGTGGCTTACGATGACCGGAAAGGTGAGGCCGGCGATCCGCATCTCGGCCCGCGTCTCCGCGGGCGGCGTGAGGCGCACCGGCGGCAGGTGGAGTGTGTCCAGGTGGATCAACCGCCGGCGCGCTTCAGGGAAATGACCCCGTTGTGGCCTCCGAACCCGAAACTGTTGGACAGGGCGGCGCGCATCGGAGCGGCCACGCCGCGCTGCGCGACGTAGTCCAGGTCGCACGCCGGATCCGGCTCTTCCAGATTGGCGGTCGGCGGGTAGAACTGCTCGTGCAGCGCCTTGATGGTAACCACCGCCTCCACGCCGCCGGACCCGCCGAGCAGGTGGCCGACCATCGACTTGGTGGACGACACCCTGAGCCGATACGCGTGCTCGCCGAACACCCCCTTGATGGCGGCCGTCTCGATCGGGTCGTTCAGCGGCGTGGAGGTGCCGTGGGCGTTCACGTAGTCCACCTCGTGCGGTTCCAGCCCGCCGGTGCGCATTGCCATCCGCATCGCCGACTGGGCGCCGAGCCCCTCGGGGTGCGGGGCGGTGAGGTGGTGCGCGTCGCAGGTGGCGCCGTAGCCGGCGAGTTCGGCGTACACCGGTGCACCGCGCGCGGCCGCGTGGTCGGCCGATTCGATCACCAGGATGCCGGCGCCCTCGGCGAGCACGAAGCCGCTGCGGTCCTTGTCGAACGGGCGGCTGGCCCGCTCCGGTGTGTCGTTGAAGCTGGTGGTGAGGGCCTGCAGGTTACCGAATCCGGCGAAGCAGATGGGCGACAGCAACGCCTCCGCACCGCCGGTGATCATCACGTCGCACAAGCCGGCGCGGATGCAGCGCAGCGCCCGCCCGATGGCGTCGGTGGCCGAGGTGCAGGCGGAGGCGATCACCAGGCTCGGTCCGGTGATCCCGAACTTGATCGCGAGCTGCCCGACCGGGCTGTTGGCCATCATCTTGGGTATGAACAGCGGCTCCACGCCGGCCGGGGCGCGGCTGTTCAGCTTGTCCCAGGCGTTTTCGAACGCCTGCACGCCGCCGAATCCGACGCCGAGCATGATGCCGGTGCGCTCCGCCGCCAGCGCTCCCGTGCCGTCCAGGCCGGCGTCGTGCAGCGCCTGCATCGAAGCGATCATGGCGTACACCGTGAACAGGTCCATGCGGCGCGCTTCGCGGCGGTCGAGGTAGTCGTGTACCGGCAGGTCATGCACCTCGCTCGCTACCTTGGCGGCGTGCCCGTCCGCCTCGAACTTGGTCAACGGACCGATTCCGATGATGCCGTCGCGCGCCGACTGCCAAGTGTCGGCCGCGGTGTTGCCCAGGGAACTCACCGCTCCCAGCCCGGTTATTACGACGCGGGTCCGATCCATCGCGACATCCTGCGCTAAGGGTGGCGGTCAGGGGGCACGGCCGTCAAGACCGGTGGTCCACCTCGTGCCACCTCGTCGCGCGGCTCGGGCAATCTTCATGCATTGCCGAAGCCCGCGCGCGGCGCCAGGTGGGTAATTCTGGATGCGGTGTCATGTATCTGTCCGATTTCCGCCGCCACACCGGCGACGTCCTCTTCGCCGAGTGCCACCTCCAGCATGATCTGCGCCTGGTAGCGGGCGGCCGGGTCCAGGCGGATCACCCGCCCGGCGGCGCGTTCGACCGCCCGCGTGTTGGGATAGTCGGTGGCCGGCTCGATGCCGATCACGTACCCCTGCCCGGTGGCGGCGGTGTTCTTCCACAGCGTCAGGCACGGAAGCTGCCGGCAGTCGAACCGCACCACCGCGGCACGGCGGTGATCGGCGGTAATGAGTGCCGCCAGGGAGGCGCCGTCGCCCGGCAGGGCGGCCGGGCGGAAGAAGTAGCACTGTTCGATGTAGCCGGCGGTCGGCGCCAGGCACGTGGTGGCGCGGGCACTCGCGGTGTCCGGGTCGTCACCGAGGCCTTCGGCGGCGCGCTCGTCGCGCGGTGCCATGGCATGGTAGGGCACGGCCACGCGGCTGCCCTCGGCCAGGAACGGCGGGCCGAAGTTGCAGTGGTAGAGCAACTCCAGCTCGGCCGGCACAGCCTGACGGTTGATGACGGTGTCGGCGACGGTGATGCGCGACGAGCCGGGCGTCACCGAAATGGTGGTCTGCAACTCCAGCAGGGGGTGGAACAGCGCGCTCTCGGCGACGTGGCCGGTTACCTGCAGCACTTCCTGCGCCGGGTCGGCGGTCACCGACACGTAGTGCGCGGGCGTGTTGGCGATCCTGCCGTGCAGGTCGAGCCCGACGGTAATCGGGTTGCCGTTGTTGTCCAGCACCGTGTCCGGCCCCGGCGCGCCGTTGCTGTCCAGGCCGCAGCGCACCATCCACTCGTCGAAGCCGCGCAGCCAGCCCAGCCCGCCGCGCTCACCGGTCACCACGTAGGAGGGATGCACCGGGCCGCGCACCGGGGCCTGCCAGCCAAGGTCCAGGCCGCGGAACGAGCCGCGCCAGAGCCCCATGCCGCGGGTCGGGAGGATCGCGAAGGTCAACGCGCCGCAGGTCACCTGCACCAGGTCGACGCCGTCGCTCAGCCCGCCGCGCAGCCGCCGCTTGGTGACCCGGCACTCGGGCAGGCCCAGCTCCGCCGGCCCGAGGTCCAGTGTCTCCACCCACACGCCCGAAGCGTGGTCGCACAGGGTCCATTGTCTCATCGGGTGCACTCTCTCATGACCGGCAGGACTGTAGATGACTCGCGCGCAACTGGCAATCGCCGAAGGATTGGCAGTGTCGGCATGCACCGGGTTACTCCGGTTATTAGTCAGATTGTCCGATTTGTATGCTGCGGCAAACCAGTAGGGCTTTATTGCCTGTTCGCTCTTTCGGTAAGGTGCCCGCGGCGGGCGCAGCGGCGTCTGCGCACCGCCGCAAGGAGGAACGGATTGGCCATTCGAATAGGCATTCTCGGCTGCGGGCGCATGTCGCGCAATCACGCAAAGCGCATCCTGGAACATCCCGATGCCGAGCTGGTGGCGCTGTGCGACGTCGATACCGGTCTCATCGAGCGCTGGGTGGAGGAAAACCTGTTGGAGCCGTTGGCCGGCTCGCCGGCGCCGCCGGCCTACGCGGACGCGGCGGCCATGTACCGGGAAGCAGCGCTGGACGCCGTGGTGATCTCGACTCCGCACACCGCCCACTTCGAGCACGGCAAGCAGGCGATCGCGGCCGGCTGCCACGTGTTCATGGAGAAGCCGATGGTGACCGACACCGCGCAGGCGCGCGAACTGGAGCGGCTGGTGGCGGCGTCGGGCCGCATCCTGGTGGTCGGCTACAACACGCCGAGCACGCCGGCGTTCCGTTACCTGCGTGAGGTGGTGCGCGCCGGCACCCTCGGCAAGCTGGAACTGGTGGATGGCTTCCTGTCGCAGGGCTGGCGCGCCAGCACTACCGGCACCTGGCGCCAGGACCCGGCGCTGTCCGGCGGCGGCCAGGCCTACGACAGCGGCTCGCACCTGCTCAACAGCGTGGTGTGGACCGTGGAGTCCTCACCGGAACGGGTGTTCGCGTTCATGGACAACCAGGGCACCCCGGTGGACATCAACAGCGTGCTGGCGGTGCGGTTCGCCAACGGCGTGATGGCCAGCATCACGGTCAGCGGCAATTGCGCCGCCGCCGGCGCGGGGCTGGTGTTCATCTTCGAGAACGGGCGTGTCGAGATCGACGGCTGGACCGGCTCCTGGATCCGCGTGTACGGCGCCGACGGCGAAATCGAGCCCGAGTTGCCCGGTGGTGCGGCCGCGCCCATCGTCAGCTTCATCGACGCGGTGCTCGGGCGCGCCGAACCGGCGTCCAGTCCGCGCAACGGGGTCATCTACAGTGAGCTGATGGACGCCGTGTACGCTTCAGCGGCCAGCGGCGCCCCGGCCTCTCCGCCCCGCTGAGTCAGCCGGCTGACTTCGGCGGCTCGCGGCTGGTGGCAGCCCGTGGCGCAGCACCGGCTGCGGTCGAGGTGCGACGCCGGGTTCCACCACGAGTTGCCAGGTAGCGGCGCCGCCGGTCGGGGGGGAACTTCTCGATGGCGTAGCGCAGCATCGTGCGTGGCATCGTTGCGCAGTGAGCGTCCAGGAACGCCAGTTCCGTATCAAGATCGCGCTTGCCCACCTCGCGCAGCATCCACCCCACCGCCTTGTGGATCAGGTCATGCTCGTGGTGCAGGAGCACCTCCGCAATCGCCAGCGCCTCGGCGAACTGGTCCGCCTTGATCAGTGGCAGCGTGGCCAGCATGGCGACGCGCTGCCGCCACAGGTCGCCGCTGTCGACCAGCCAGTGGAGGACTTGGCGCGCGGCGGGGGGTTGATCGAGCAGCCAGGCGCCGAGAATCCTGGGCGCCGAGAGATCGACCAGGTCCCAGTTGTTCACCGCGTTGAGATGGTCCAGGTAGAAACGCACGATCGCGGCGCGTCGCGCCTTGTCGGCCTTGGCGAACCGCTGCACCAGGATCAACAGCGCGGTGAGGCGCGCCTCGTGGAAGGGACTGGCCAGCAGGTCGGCGACGGCGGCCCAGTGGAGGCGAGCGAAGCGCCGCGCCACCCACCGCTGCAGCGGTACGGTCACGCCCAGGAAGCGGTCGCCCTCGCCATATTCGCCCGGGCCGGTGCGGAAGAATCGCGGCAGGAAGCGTGCCTTCTCCGGGTCGATCAACTCCTCCAGGGCGGAGATTACGGTTGCCGCGTCAGCCGGCGCGGCGGAAGGCTCAGCCACCGGAGGATGGTTCCTCGCCCGCCGCCTCCGGCGGGTCGGCGAGCCGGCGCAACCACAGCCGCACCAGGCTCACCAGGATGATGGCGGCGGCGGCTGCCGCGGCCGCCGCCATCACGAACAGCATCGTGGCGTCGACGCCACCGAGGCGCGGTGCCAGGTTCACCGCCAGCAGGGCCACCAGGTAGGCGCCGGCGGCGCCGAGGCCGCAACTGCGCACCAGGTGGCGCCAGCGCGAGGCATACTCCGCGAAGCGCACCGAGCGCCCGAACAGGGCCACCCAGTCGTAGCCCAGCTCCAGGAGCAGAAACACGGCAATGCCGACGCCGAGCGCGCCCCAGAAGTCGGGGCCGCGACCCGCCACGAGCACGGCGCCCCAGTAGGCCGGCAGCAGCAGCGCCGCGCCGGCCGCCAGCAGGCGGTAGCGGCGCAGCGCCGCGCCGGCCAGGGCGCCCGCGACCGCCGCCGTCGCCAGCACGGCAACCCCGCCGGAGGTATCGATGCTCAGCACGTACAGCGCCACCAGCAGCGGCAGGGCCAGCACCAGGCGGCGGATCATCGCGCCACCGCCCGGGCGTTACCCGGCACCGGCGCGCCCCCCCACCGATCCCGCCCCGGCGGTGGCGCGGCGCAGGCTGTCGATGCCGCGCGCCACCAGCTCCGGTGGCGTGTCCGCGGCGCACGGCACCACCGGCACGCCGGCGTGCTGCAGACTGCGCAACCGTTCGTCCAGCTCCAGCCGCCACAGCGAGGCGGCCGCGGAACTCAGCAGGCGGCCGCGCGCGTCGCGGCGATGGCGCAGCTCCGCCTCCTCGGCCGCCGCCGCCGCATCGAGCGCCACCAGCACCACGTTGAAGCCGCGCGCGTGCAGGTCGCCGGCCGCGAACGCGAAGCGCGCGTCGATGAGGCCGGAGATGGCGATGATGAACGCCCGCGCCGGCAGGATGCGGGTCGGAATGGTGCGCAGGTCCTGGCCCACGTAGCTGCGCCGCACCGCGACGTCGGTGAGGTTCTCCAGCAGGCGGTAGCGCTGGCGGTGGCCACTGGCCGGGATCACCCACTTCAGGATGCCGCTCAGTTCGATCAGCCCGACCCGGTTGCGGGTGGCCAGAAAGTGGTCGGCGAGGCTGGCGGCAATACGGGTCGCGGTGTCGAGCAGCCTCGCCCCCGGCGGCCCCGCGTCCGCGAACGTGTCGAGCAGCAGCACGACGTCGGCGTTGCGCTCCGGAGCGTATTCGTTGACGTGCAGCGAGCCCATGCGCAGCGACGCGCGCCAGTTGATGCTGCGCAGGCGGTCACCGGGCACGTGCGGGCGCAACTCGGCAATCTCCAGCCCCTCGCCGATAGTGGGCGCCGGGTAGTTGCCCATGTATACCTGGGTGCGCACCGGCCGCACCGGGTGGGCGATCGGCGTGGTGCGTGGTCTGACGGTGAGCACGTGGCGCGGCGTATCGCTCGTTTCCCACCGCACCAGGGCGGAGGCGTCGTGCCAGCGATGGCGCAAGGCGCCGAGGTCGATGCGCGCGCGGCGATGAAACTGTACGCGGTAGTGGAACCGCTCGGCGTTGCCGGCGTACAGCGGGCGCACGATGCGGTTGGTGCCGGTGGTCACCTCCGCCCACGCCGGCAGCGGATCAAGCAGCTCCAGCACGCCCACGTCGGCGTCCGGCTGCACCTCGATGTGCACGTCCACCGGCTCGTCCTCGTGCACCGCGCCCTGGGTCACCTCGTAGCTGGTGCGCGCCCGCGGGGCGCCCTCGGCGAACAGGGCGGTCAGAATCGCCGCCGCGAACGGCGCCACCGCCACCAGCGGCTCCAGGCGTCCGATGATCACCGCCGCCAGCACGGCGCAGGTGGTGATGACGAAGTAGAGGGTGAGGCGCCCGCTGTAGCGCTTGACCGGAGCCTGGCTCACGGCAGGTCTGCCAGCTTGCGGGCCACGGCGGCGAGTGCGACGGCGGTAGCACGCCGCTCCCCGAGCAGCCAGGTCAACCATGGATTCCGGTCGCGTGCCGCGGCCGCCAGCCGCTGCAGTTCGGCGTCCACCTCGGCGGCGGCCGGACCGGGCTGCTTGCCGGCCAGGATCTGCTCCAGCCGAGGCACCACCACCGACTTCAGGTAGGAGGGGCTGCGCGAGGCGGCGTCGAGCTGATGGAGCAGCTCCTGGTACGAGTCGGGAGGACCGCCGCTCGCGGCGGCCGTGCCCGCCCTCGCGGCATCGGCGTCGGTCTCGCCGTCCGCATGCCGCTGCTCGCGGACCGTGCGATGAGCGAAGCGAATGGTGATGCCGACGATGGTCAGGGCGACGACGCCGGCCACGGCGGTGGTGCGCAGCGTGGGGTCGTCGCCGGCGGTAAGCGCCCACACCAGCAGGCCGGCGGCGGCCACCAGCAGCGCGATGGCACTGCGCCGTCCGTACGGACGCGGTTTCAGATCCCGCTCGGAGTAGTCGCTCATGCCGCCTTCAGTCGGCCGCGGATGTCGTGCAGGCAGCGCAGCGCCGTGTCGCGGTCGCCGCGGGAGATGGCGTGTTCGGAGAAGCGCGCCACCTCGTAGCGGGTGGCGAGTTCAAGAAGGGCGCGCGCCGGCAACGCGGGCAGGTCGAGCACCAGGGCACGGATGAACTCCAGTGGCGTGTGGTGCGCTTCGCGCGGGTGCTCGTTGCGCGCCAGCGCCATCTCCAGGTATGCCCAGCAGCCAATCACCGCGCGCCGGAAGTCCTGCTCGGCCTCCAGCTCCGCGATCGCCATCTCGGTGGCCTCCGCCAGGTCCCGGCGCAACTCCTCGGACAGCTTCTCCTCGACCGGCTCCGCCTCCGGCGTGGCACGCATCAAGCGCACGGCGAAGTAGATCGCCGCGGCGAAGCCCACCGCCAGCAGGCCCAGCAGGACAATCCGCGAGCGCCGGGCGCGGGTGGCCGCGGTGAGCGGATCGTCCACCGGCTCCGGCACCTCCTCGAGTTCCTCCTCTTCCGCTTCCTCGCCGTCGCCCTCCCCCAGCGGCAGGCGCTGCTCCGCCTCCTCGGGCACCGCAATGAACGACAGCATCAGCGCAACCAGGAAGTAGAACACCAGCATGCCGGCCACCATCATGATGATGATGCGCCACGGCAGCGCGTTGCCGCGCTTGTAGCGGTTGCGGTTGCCGCCCAGGACGACGAGCAGGTACGCCATGGCCAGCGCGCCGAGACCGAGGGTCGCTACCCCGAGCAGCACCACCAGCAGGGAGGTGGCGGCGCCGCCCAGGTAAGGAATCATGGCGATGCCGTCGGTGCCGGAGGTGGTGGACGGAGCAAGCCGGCCGCTACGCGGCAGCACCGTCACCGCGACCAGCAGCGCGGTGCAGGCCAGCAGCGCCGCCGCCGCCAGCGGCAGGATCCGCCGCCGCCCGACCTGCGGCCCGACCAGCGGCAGCCGGCGGGCGTAGCGCAGCAACTGGTCCACGGTGATCATGCGCGCGCCGCCACGGTAGCGGATTCGACCTGCTGCCCCATGCCGGGCGGCATTACACCACGCGCGCGCGTCGGTGGTCAAAGGCGGTCATCGCACGGGTGCGAACGCGTAAGCGGTAAGCGATCACTACAGACGGTCTGTCTGCTCAAGGGACGCGGAAGCGAACCCTGGAGCCGGCGAACGGGATCGGCGACGCGATGGTGCGCGGCTCCACATCGACCGCCGTCAGTCGGGAGCGCCGGTTCCACGACGGCGCGCGATCACCCCCCGGCCGGATCGATTGCCGCATGCGACCGACCGTCCGCCCGCGTTCCTTGCGATCGACCGTGGAGACCGGAGCGCCGGGCTTCAGGCGGCACACGTTCGGCGCGAGCATGGCGCAACCTGTGGTGAGCACGGCAACGCACGCGCAAGTTGAACAACTCGGTACGGCCGCCGAGCGCGAACGGCACGACGTGGTCGATCTCCAGCCGATAGCGGGAGCCGCAGCGCCGCCCGCTGTGCGGGTCGACATAGCTGCAACGACCCTGGTCGCGCCGCCACACCTCCCGCTTCACCGCTACCGGGATGTACCGCGAGCGGGAGCCCGGCACCGCGTCGCAGCAGCGCAACGCGGCGAGGTGCCGCTGCAGAGCCGGCGAACGCTCCACCGGCCCCACCGCACCAAGCCCGGCGGCGTACGCCAGCCGCTTCGCCGCCGAAGCGGCTGGCCCGCTGTTGGTCGGTTCCGCCGCCGATGACGCGCCGCTGCGCTCGGCCTCCGTATCCCGCCGTGCCGCCGCAACCGCCCGCCCGCCGCCGTCCCGCGCCACGGCGCGCGACGCGCGCCCGAGTTCGGCTTCGCGCTTCGCCGGCGAAGGGTGGCGCCCACCGCTGTTCGGTGCCGCTACCGGTGACATGCTGCCGTGCTCGGTGCCCGAGTGGCGCTTCGCCGGCGAAGCGGGGCGCCCGACGCTGCTCGGTGCCTCCTCGAGCGGAACGCTGCCATGCTCGACCTCCGAGCGGCGCTTCGCCGCCGAAGCGGTGCCGCGGACAATATCCCGCACCGCCGTGAACCTCGCGCCGCCGTGCTCGGCTTCGGCTTCGCGCTTCGTCGGCGAAGGGTGGCGCCCACCGCTGTTCGGTGCCGCTACCGGTGACGCGCTGCCGTGCTCGGTGCCGGAGTGGCGCTTCGCCGGCGAAGCGGGGCGCCCGACGCTGCTCGGTGCCTCCTCGAGCGGAACGCTGCCATGCTCGACCTCCGAGCGGCGCTTCGCCGCCGAAGCGGTGCCGCAGACAATATCCCGCACCGCCGCCGGCTCCGTGCTGCCGCGCTCGCCCTCCGCTTGCCGTTTCGGCGCCGAAGGACGGGGAGTGCCATCCCCATCGGCCGCCAACGGCGTGTCGCCCCGCTCGATTCCGCTCTGCCGTTCGACATCGCGGCCCTTCGCGCGCGCCGCGTTCCGCTGCACTGTCTCCGTATCCCGCCGCGCCGGCTTGGTCGGCGTTCGCACGCCGGCGACCGAGGCGCCCCCGCCCGGACGCCGCGGACTCGGTGGCCGCTCCGGGTCGTAGCGGTGCAGGCCTTCCCGCACCAGCCGCGCCACCAGCCCGCCCAGCGTGAGGTGCGGGTCGGTGTGCGACAGCAGCATCAGAAGCTTCTCCAGCCCATGCCGGCACTCCGCGTCGCCCGCCGCCTTCAGCTCCCAGCGCCCGCCGGCGAGCGCGCGCATCCGGTCGCTCGGCTGCGCCAGCTCCGGGTCCACCTCGGCCAGCATCTGCTGCACTTCGCGCGTGCTCTTGCCGGCCGCCTGCCGGACCAGCTTCTCCCGCGCCGCCGCGTCCAGTACCGGCCCGGCCACCGGTGCCAGGTCGCGCTCGCCGCCGTGCATCGGTGCCGCCAGCGCCGGTTCCCCCGGTGCGCCGTCATTCCGCGGCGCCTCGCCCAGGCCGGCACCGGCGCCGTCACTGACCGGCGGACCGCCGCGGCTGCGGTCGCTACGGTCGCTGCGTTCGAACAGGTTCTGCAGTTGCGCTGCGTTGCTCAGGTTCAGCGAGCCGTCCCGCAGCAACTCGCGTGCCGCGTCGGTCTGCGTGCACAGCCGCATCGCCTTGATCCGCCGCCAGGCGGCGGCCGCGGTGTAGCCCAGTTCGTGCACCACGTAGTCGAACAGACTGCCGTACCCGCGCGTCAGGTGGAGGCGGCGCGCCTCGATCTCGCGCAGGTGGTCGAGCACCAGGATCTGCAGCGCCTGCTCGTGGCGGGCGAGCTGCCGCGTCTGCGCCAACAGGAGGTAATCGGGCAGCGCGGCAACGGTGGACCAGAGGGTGGTAGAGGTCACGGCATCCATGTCGTAAGTATACCATGGGATTCAAGATAGCCGATTTTAGCGAGTCCTCGACGACGCTGAAACGGCGCCCGGAAGGCCGCTCAGCGGGGCGCTGCCGCGTCCGCGCAGGCGAAGTCGCTTTCGGAAAGTCGGAGGGGCCGCCGCGCGCCGCAGCGAGCCGTCACGCACCCGGAAAATCGCGTCAAGAGGGCGCGCACCTTTTTTTGCGATTTTCTCCCTGTTCGCGATCCGTCGGCAGAGCACCACGCACCGCCGCCGGAGTTCCCGGTTGCCGGCCGGCGCCAACACCCCGCCGACTTCTGCCCAGGGGTCAATGATTTCGATTTCCTCCCGCTTTCGGCGTTCGACCCCCATCGCACGCGCACCGCAACACCAGCCGTGGGTCGCACCGGCGGCATCACGGCACACCGCCGAACGGATTTCATTTCCACGGACGCATCTTCGACGAGCACGTTGACGGCTGCGCCGAGGAAGGTTAGGAACCCCGTGGAGTCTTCACGGTCATTCCGTGACATGAAACGATGAAAGCCGATACACCGGCATCGCACGGCGGCCGCCCCCTTCCCAGGAGCCGGCTCGCACTTCTGAACAGGGGATTCGTCGCACTGACATGCGCGGTTGGCCTGTTCGCCACGGCGACGCCGACGCAGACCCAGGAGCGCGGGTCGCAAGTCGTGCTGCCCGAAGGAGGGAGGCGGCTGACGTTCGCACAACTCCGCGACGGCCGCTACCACCTGCCGCTGCGCGGCGACGAGGAAGTCCCGATTCGCTTCCATGAGGGGCAAGGTTCCGTCAAGTACGGCGAGGGCGGGACGCAGCGGGTACGTGCCGGACTGGCAGGAGACCTGGTGGCCTTCGGCGACCTCAACGGTGACTCCGCCGCCGACGCGGCGGTGGTCGTGTTCGTCGACCCGGGCGGCAGCGGCACGTTCATCCACCTGCTGGCGATTCTGGATCACCAGGGCACGCCGGTCCAGGCGGCGCGCGTATTCCTGGGTGACCGCGTGCGCGTGCAACGCCTCGCCATTTGGAGGGGTCGCATCCTCCTGACGGTGCTCGCCCACGGTCCGGACGACGGGCTGTGCTGCCCCTCTACCGAGATGGTCCGCGCATTCACGTACCGGACCTCCGGCCAGCAGGTGCTGCCGGCCGGCCGGCTGGAGCCGAGTCAGCTACTGGTACTCGAGTCACCGCTGCCCGGTGAGACGGTGGCGGCGGGCATCGAAGTCCGGGGGCGGACGAGCACGCAACCGTCCGGCGATGGCTTGGCATACTTTGTGCACGATGCTCGCGGCGGCGTGATCGGCATGGGCATGATTCCCGTTGCGTCCGACCCGGGTAGCCCGGGCACATTCGCCGCGCCGGTCAGTTTCGTCGCGGGCGCAGGCGGTCCGGGGCGCATCGTAGTGGTCGACCTGCGTGAGCACGATGGTTCTGCGCTGGCGCGGGCCTCGGTGCAGGTTCTGCTCAAGGCGGCGGATTCGAATCGGCGCTCAAGGTCGCAACAACCCGAACCGCAACAGATCGTGATCGAGACTCCGGTAACCGGCGCCGCCGTGGGCGCGAACGTCGAGCTGCGCGGATGGATCCGCACAGTGCCGTTCGAGAACAACCTGACCTATCGCGTCTACAGTGACGGCGGCGCACTGATCGACCGGGGATGGATCATGGTGGAAGGGGATCTCGGCGAACGCGGCGCGTTCGCGAGGTCAATCACCATCCCGAGTATCCACACCGTCGGCGCGCTTCGCATCGAGTTCCGAGACGTCAGCGAAGCCGACGGCTCGCTGTTCACCAGCACCACGGTCCAGGTGTTTCTCATCGGCGGCCCACGCCAGCAGCCGTAGCCAGACAAGAAGCGCGCACCGGGCTCGCGGTTTCGTGGTAGGTTACGCGGGCGGCAGTCAGTGGATCGGCAGCGGCGCGTCCGGCACGGCCGGCGCCGGCACGGTGGATCCGGGTTGCCGCGCGGGAGCTACAACAAACAGTGCTACAGACAATGCATCTCCGGCAGGTGAGCGACTTGGCGCAACGGGCGATCGACGCCGTGGCGCAGGTGATCGTGGGCAAGGACGAGGTTCTCAAGCAGGTGCTGATGGGCATCCTGTCCGACGGGCACGTTCTGATCCAGGACAACCCCGGCCTCGCCAAGACGCTGATCGCCCACTCGTTCGCCGAGGTGCTGGACATCGCGTACAGCCGCATCCAGTTCACCCCCGACCTGCTGCCGGGCGAGATCACCGGCGGCTACATCTACAACCAGCGCGAGGCGCAGTTCGAGTTCCGGCGCGGGCCGCTGTTCGCCAACCTGCTGCTCGGCGACGAGATCAACCGCGCCACCCCGAAGACGCAGTCGGCGCTGCTCGAGGCGATGCAGGAGCGCCAGGTAACCGTGGAAGGCGAGCGCTTTCCGCTCGATCCGCCGTTCATCGTCATCGCTACCCAGAATCCGGTCGAGTTCGAAGGCACCTACCCGCTCCCCGAAGCGCAGCTCGACCGCTTCATCATGCGCACCAGCGTCGGCTACCCCGACCCCGACCAGGAGTTGGAAATCCTGCTGCGCCGCCAACGGCGCAAGCAGGACACCATGACCCTGCAGCCGGTGGTATCCCACCAGGAGCTGCTGGCGATGCAGCGCGCCCTTGAAGAGGTGCACGTCGGCGAGGCGATCGGCAAGTACATCGTCGAGTTGGCGCGCGCCACCCGCGAGGACACGCGCACCGAGGTGGGCGCCTCGCCGCGCGGCGTGTTCGCGGTGTTCAAGCTGGCGCGCGCCGCGGCCGTGCTCGACGACCGCGATTTCGTCACTCCCGAAGACGTGAAGGGCGTGGCCCGCATCGCCCTGGCGCACCGCCTGCTGCTGCAGCCCGAATACTGGGTGCGCGGCATCTCCGACGTATCGGTAGTGGACGACGCCCTCGGCTCGGTCCCCACCCCCCAGGCCAATTACCGCGCCTCCCGCCGCTAAAGGCAGGCACCACTATCAAGCGCTCCACCAAGCATCAGCCCATCAGCGACGTGGGTGAGTTATTGGCGGGATGGTCGAGCGGCAATTCGATTTCGAACTGACGCCGTTTGGTGGTGCACCAGTGGAGCACGTGAAGGTGGCAGCGATCAATCGCGGATTCGCGTTCTCACGCGCGGTAGCACGCGCCAGCGATCCCAACAATATCCGGAAAGCCAAGCTGGTAAGAGACGAAGGTCGGGAGCTGGATCCTCACAACCCAAATGAGTCCCGGGTGCCACTTGGCCACGAATCTTTCGGGAGTGACAGGTATGTGGACAGGGCGGGAAGGTTATACTCGGTCGACATTTCATTGTTCGGTGACGCGGGCGCGATCGAGACGGTGGACGTCCTGGGGCGAGTCAACGTGTTTACCGCCGCCGCATTTGAGAGCACCACGCCGGATGCGGTGGTGGAGGTGAGATTGCTGATGGTTCAGGATACGTCGGGGCAACATGCCCACGAATTTGACCCACAGCAGAGACGCGGTGGGGTGACTATCGATCTGCACGACCCGGTGGTGCCGCTGGTGATTCCGGCTCACGAGTTCCGTCCCTAAAGAGCAGTTGGTTCTCCGGACCGTTCGGGTCGTCCTCCGCTGTCGGCGACGCCGTCCGCCGGGCCGAAGAACTCGAAGTCCTGGGGATCTTCGATGCGCACCGGGATCAGGGCGGCGTCGGCGAGGGCTTGGCGGACGATGGTGCGGTTGAACAGGCCCGTGTAGGGTGAGGTGAAGTACTCGTCGACCGGCATCCAGCGGCACTCTTCGATTTCGCGCGGGTCGGCGCGCAGGTCGCTGGTCAGCGGGCGCAGCCGGCACACGATGTAGAAGTCGGAGCGTCCGAAGCGGAACTGGTGGCGGTGGCGGATCGACACCACGCCCTGGAATTCGCACTGCACCCCGGTTTCCTCGGCCACCTCGCGCACCACCGCTTCGGCCAGGTCCTCCTGCGGATCGAGCGAGCCGCCGGGCAGCTTGTAGTACGGCTTGCTGCGGTCGCGCCGGTAGCGCTCGTTGACCACCAGGAGGCGGCGCCGGTCGTCGATCACCACCCCGCCGCCGCCGACGTTGTGGGTGGCGTAGTGCGGGATGGAGGCCTCCGCCTGCAGTTGCAGGGTCATCATCAGCATGCCCGGCTCGGCGTGGTGGAACGCAAACCCGACGGAGACCGCGATCGGCACCAGGGCGGCGGCGTAGTGTGGCAGCTCCAGCCACACCAGCCGGCAGCCGGACTCGCGCCACGCCGTCAGGCTGTTGTCGAGCCGCGCCGCGAACTGCTCCGGCTCGTGCGGCAGTTGTTCCGGGTCGACGATGAAGCCGCCGTACATGTTGGTGTTGCCCGCCAGTGTGTCCACCGCGCGCAGTATGCCCGCTACCGGCGGCGGTATGCCATGCATGGCGCGCAGCGCCGGCGCCGCAGTAGGATGGCCACATGGAGGAGCGGCGCTTGGCAAATCAGACGCACCCGAACCGTGGCCACGTAGACCAGAATGCGGTTACCGGCGTATCGGGCACGCCGGCGCGGCCGCGCGGCAACGCCGCCATCCGGGAGGCGAAATGAGTCGGACAGCAGGCAGGGCGCCCACGTCGGCAGGTTCGGCCGAGCCTGACGTACTGGTGATCGGCGGCGGCATCATCGGCGTGTGCACCGCGTACTACCTGGCGCGCGGCGGCGCGGCGGTCACTTTGCTGGAGGAGCACCAGTTGGGCGGTCCGATGGCCAGCTCGTACGGCAACATCGGGCTGCTGGTGCCGAGCCACTCCACGCCGGTGGCGGAGCCGGGCGTGATCGGCCGCGGATTGCGCTGGCTGTTCAACGCGGACAGCCCGCTGTACGTCAGGCCGCGCCCGGACGCCGACCTGGTGCGCTGGCTGCTGCGCTTCCGCGCCGCCTGCACGGCCGAGCGCTGCGCGGCCGCCGAGCCGATCCTGCGCCGCTGGCAGATGGCGAGCCTGGAACTATTCGCGGAGCTGGCTGCCGAGTTGCCGCCGGAGGTCAACTTCGAGCACAAGGGCGGCCTGTTCCTGTACCGCGAGGAACCAAGCTGGGAAGAGGCGGTGGCGGCGGTGCGCGCCGAGCAGGACGAGGGCATCGATGTCGCCGTGGTGGAGGCGGCCGAGTTGCGCGCCTTGGTCCCGTGCCTGCTGCCGTCGGTGATCGGCGCCGTGCACTACCGCGGCGACGGGCGCATCATCCCCGACCGCTTCGTGCGCGCCATGGCCGCGGCCGCCGCCGAGCGCGGCGCCGCCGTCCACGAGCACGCCACCGTCTTTGGCCTGGAGCGCCGCGGCCGCGCCGTGCATGCGGTGCACACCAGCCTCGGCACCATGCAGCCGCGCACCGTGGTGCTCGCCACCGGCTCGGTGAGCCCGCGCCTCGGGCGCGACGCCGGGCTGCGCATACCGGTGCAGCCGGCCAAGGGCTACAGCATCACCGTACGGCGCCCGCCGGCCTGCCCCGACATCCCCCTGCACCTGCACGACGAACGCGTGGTGATCACCCCGTTCGGCCCCGACCGCATGCGCATGGGCGGCACCCTGGAACTGGCCGGCGACGACCGCAGCGTCAACCTGCGCCGCGTGGCCGCCGTGCGCCGCGCCCCGCCGCGTTACCTGGAAGGCATGCAGGAACTGGAAGTGCTGGAGATCTGGCGCGGCATGCGCCCCCTGTCAGCCGACACGCTGCCCATCCTCGGCCGCGCCAAGGGAGTCCGCAACCTCGTGCTGGCCACCGGCCACGGCATGGTCGGCGTCTCCCTTGGCCCCGCCACCGGCCGCGCCGCCGCCGAAGTAGTGCTCGGCGAGCCGCCATCCCTCGACCCGACCCTGTTCCGCGCCGACCGCTTCTGAACCGCGGCTGCGAGATCGGATTCCCTCGCGGAATCCGCGAGGTCCCGCCGGGCATGGATCGTGTTTCCATATGGCCCGGCCGGGTCCTCGGGGAACAGGCTTGGTGTGTGCGCCTTGATGCGGCGTTCGATCAGGTCGACGAAGGTCGGGTTCAACTCCACGCCAACCCATCTTCTTCCGAGATCGCGTGCGGCGAGCAGCGTTGTTCCGGAGCCTGCGTACGGATCGAGCACCACGTCGTGCGGCCGGCTGGTGATCGCGACGCATCTGCAAGCCAAGGTCATCGGCATCATTGCCGGGTGATCGTCATCTGTGCCGTTGCGGCGCTGCGGTTCGGTCGGTATGTCCCAAACCGTTCTCAGCCGGCGCTGGTTGGGGCCGCGGACGGCACCGATGTCGTAGTAGTAGTCCTGGCTCTTGGAGAGCAGGAACACCGTCTCATGCGCTTTTGTCGGTCGATCCCGAACCGACTCCGGATGCGCGTTCGGCTTGTGCCAGATGACCTCCGAGCGAAGCCACCAACCGGCATCCTGCAGCGCGAAGGCGAGGCGCCACGGAAGTCCGATCAGGTCCTTGGGCTTGAGTCCCTTGGGAGTGACCGGCCGCACGGACATGGCGCGCGCCCGATTCTTCCTGTCCGGTGCGCGGTAGCGACGATTGCCGGACGTGTAAGCGTCGCCGAGGTTAAGCCACACGGTGCCGTCGTCAGTGAGTACGCGGTGGAGCTTCTCGAACACCTCCACGATGCTCTGCAAGTAGCGATTGAGCGGATCGTCGCGGCCGATCTGCCGATCCATCTCGTAGTCGCGAAGCGACCAGTAGGGCGGCGACGTGACCACGGTCTGGACGCTCCGCGCGGGGAGCAGTTCCATCGCTTCGCTCGCGCATCCGCACATGAGCACCGAACGGTCCAGGGAAACGGACCGGCGTGGATCGGCGGTGTCGATACGCACATGGGAGGCGCCGCCTGAGCGCTCGGTGGCGACCTCCGAGGCGGCCGGTCTTGGCCGGGTGACGTTGGGGCGGAGCGTGGTCTTGCTCAAGGATTACCGCCCCGATGGCTGGTCGCCGACAAACGCATTGCTTCCGGCCTCATACTAATGGACCGACGGCTTCTTGTCCGTGGCGCTTGACGGGCGGGGCCGGGGCGAGGACGATCGGCGGCATGGAATTGCTTGCCGCCGCCGGCCGCGCCACCGAGGACGCGGAGGCGGACCACTTCACGGGCGCCGCGACGATGCAGCGCTTTCTCGGTTCGGAGCCGGAGGCCGCGGGACGGGTGTACCGGGTGGCGTTCGAGCCCGGCGCCGGCACCAACTGGCATACCCACAGCGACGTGCAGATCCTGTACGTGGTGGCCGGGCGCTGCGCGATTCAGACCTGGGGCGGCGCCGTGGAAGTGGCCGAAGCCGGTGACGTGGTGCGCTTCGCGCCGGGCGAGAAGCACTGGCACGGGGCCACCGCGGACGGCCCGATGACCCACATCGCCATCAACCTCGGTGAATCCACCGAGTGGCTGGAGCCGGTCTCCCCCGCCTGACCGGTCGGGGCCGGCCCATCCGCGACCGAGACGGCCGCGCCCGCGGCGCTGGCAAGACGAAGGAGGAGCCGGCACCATACACAGACCCACGATTGGCCCCGCATTGGCCCCGAATCATGCTTGACGCGTCGGCCGACCCGAGATACGGTTTTCGACCGCTTGCATCGTGAGTTGGAATCAGCTCACGAAGGAGGGTATACTTCATCGTGGCAGATCTATGGTCCTTCCTGACGCCAGAGCGCCGTTCACGGTTCACATGGAGGGCTTGGCGTGTCGCTGCCTCACAGTTGAAGGAGACGGCTGTTCATGTCAATACATAGCGGAAAGGTCGAGACGCTTGATAGGTCTTTCCAGTACTTCCTTGCCAATCAGGATCAGCTGGTCGAAAAGTACCCGGATCAGTTCGTGGTGATAGTTGGCGAAGAAGTAGTAGGCGCGTATGGATCTCACCAAGAGGCCGTAGCCGAAGCGTTGAAGAAGCATGATCGCGGAACCTTCATAGTTCAAGAGTGTAAGCCAGGGCCAGAAGCGTATACGCTAACCTTTCATTCAAGAGTCAGACTGGAAAGTGGCTAAAACGCCATCAGCGGCGTTCTCTGTGCGTTACGCAGGACGCGTAAGCACGTTGACTGTCGATGTCGGGATTTCAGAACACCGTGGCGAGCCTCCAGTTGGCTTCGGTCCTCGTGACCAGCATCAAGTGAAAGCCATCGTCGATACAGGTGCAACTGGTTGTTCCATCACAGAGAAGCTCGCTCAAGATCTGGATCTCACTCAGACTGGATTTGGATTGTTGAGTGGAATAGGAATGGAGGACCAACGATGTCGGACCTTCACTATAGATGTCGGTATGCCCAATGGTGTCCGGCTACCCTTCCTCGATCATTACGTTGGCGACCCAGGCGGCGTGCGAGTGGTGCAGGTTGTTGTTCTTGATGAGCAGGGTGTTGCGTCCCTGGAGCAAGGTCACCGGAATGCGGGCCGTCTGAAAGCCGTCCTCGTGGCGCAGCGTTGCGACACGCGTTCCGTTCAGCCAGGTGATGAGCCAGTCGTCACAGGAGATTCGTAGCACCGCCCGGCACTCGCGGTCACTTTTCACCGATCCCGCGGCGTACATCGAGCGGTTCACGAAGGTGCTGCCGGGCAGCGCCGGGTCGATGCCGGAGAAGCGGAAGTCGATCCAGCCGCGGTTGGGGGGCACCTCGCGGATGAACCTCGGCCGGTCGGCAAAGTGGTCGCGCCAGCGGTCGTGCGGGACGGTTTCCGGTTCCTCGGGCGCGCTGAACCGTTGCCAGTCGCCGCCGCCGTCGTGGAAGCCGGTCACCAGCCAGCGGTCCGGGGTCAGCACCGGCGCCGGCGCCGCCTCCTCCTCCGATCCGGCGATCCGGTAGTAGTAAGCCATCGTCTCGATGTCGTCGTCGCGCGACCCGCAGCGCAGCGAGATCGAGGAGCGGAAGGCGATCGGGTCGGGGCCGAAGAAGCGGTAGATCACGCCGTCCTGGTCGGTGCGGGAGCGCCGCCGGTGGTAGGGCGAGCCGATCCAGCGCGTCTGCCGCTCGTGGAATCCCCAGGAGAACCCGAAGTCGTCTTCCATGTTGATGCCGCGGATCACGTGCGGGTCGTCCTCGCCGTCGATCAGGATCGACATGCCGCCGGTGTGGTACACCATGTCGGTGTGGTTGCGTTGCCGGGCGCCGAGCACCACGCCGGCGATGAAGCCGCTGCCGGTGACGTCGGCGATGCGATAGGCGCGGTTGCGCGGCGGGGCGGGCAGGTAGCGATGGTATTCGGCGCCGAGGCGGAACGGCGTGAGGTCGGTGCCGGCGTCATACTGCTGCCAGTCCACCATGGTCGACACGCGCCGCTCGCCGGTGGCCGGCAGGTGCAGCCGGATGCGGCAGGAGTGGCTGAACGGGATCGGCAGGAACAGGTTGTAGCCGGGCACGCCCGGTACGCCCGGCGTCTGGAAGTTGGGCAGCACGGTGTAGGCGGCGCAGTCGACCGGGTAGGGCTGCAGGTCGTTCATGATGCCGAAGAACGGGTCGAACGGCACGTCGACCTGCGGCACGGACGCGCCGTCGACGGTGATCTCCAGCCGCCGGCCGGTGCCGTACAGCAGCCAGACGTGGCGCACGGCGCCGGGGCCCTCCACGTCCAGAATGTCGACGCAGCCGCCCGCCGGCACATCCTCGTCGCGCACGTTGGTGATCTGACGCTGCGAACGGAACCGCGCGGGCAGCGCGACCATCGGGACAGCCGGGTCCTGGACCGTCGTAGTGGGGAACTGGTTCACGTTGTCAGCCTCCTGAAGCTGCCGGCCTCATGCCCCGGAGCGCCGCCTGCGGCGTCCACCCGACCGGCGACAGGGACAGCCCGCCGCAGTCAGACAGCCTCCCAGCCTCCCGGCACATCAATCGTACAAGCCAGGTTGTTGCGGGGCAACACCACTAGACTTCTTGATACCGATAGGGGCTTGGTCGTTTACAAAAATGACCGCGCGACCTGGGGAGCAGAGACCTTTGACCATGCTATACGCTCTTCGATGGGTTCTCGACCTCGAGAATCTCCAGAGAAGCTCGTAAGGGACCGAATGAAGGAGCGAGCAGTAGAGCCTACCAAACGCTCACACGGCAGGGTTGACGACACTGCGCAGTGCTGTTAGCCCCTCACAAAGAAAGCGTCGTCGTCTTGGCTACCGTTGTGGATTTTTCGCGACGTTTGAGTGGGCAAGTTACTTTACTAATTCGAACAGGGCAGCGTGCGGTTGTCCGTCGTCTTCGCTTCGCATTAGGCAGATGATCAACTGATCACGGCCTGCAAGTATGATCTCGTGATGATTTAGAAGCACACGAATTCTGTTCATCCACTGAGCTGCGTCCTTCAGGAATCGCTTTGCATCACCGGCTGCCTTCTTGGAAAAAGGGTTTCGTACGTGAAGCAGCTTAGAGCACTGATCATATAGAGTCTTGAAGTTGTCGGCTGTGAGAAAGCCGGTCTTAACTGGCTGATTATCGAATATCCCGTCTTCCCTTCTATGCTGCATTGTTGGAACAGGATAGAATTTAGGATTGATCTCTCTGATGTTGTCCAGAATCTCTTTCGCCTTCCAGTGTTCTTCAAACTTCGCATGCATCGCCGCGTACTCCGCCTTGTTCGCAACCAGAGAAGCCAGCGCAATCAACTCCAGTATCTTGCGAATCTGCAGCGCTACGCATTCAGCACTCGGCACATCATACAGCGCAGTACACCGACGTGTCAGAAAGCATGCTACGACATCGGCGCGCTTCTTTATCTCGTCCATCTGAGCCGCATAGAGCCCAATGGCGGGATCGTCTCTGATAGCACTGCTCTGTATATCAACCAATCTATTGACGATCCGACTAGATCTTTGTCTCAGCAAGAAGGCTGCGGCGTCGATATAGAGCCCGCAGGCTCACTATGTTGTTCCCCTGAGACCTTGGGTTCTGATACGCTTATGCTAGTCTGCGCCTCAAAGTTTGAATCGTCAACTGTATACTTGAAGGTCAGTTTGCCAGGAGCATGAACCGGAAGCCCGTTTATTGTGATTGACAGCCTCGCGCCGGGCGCACCTCGGGCATGGATTTGCGCCGGAGTTGAGTGTATCTCATGCTCGTTGTTGGTTATGGTGATGCGACCCTCTATCGGTTCGGGATCGCCTTCCTCCCGTTCCACAACTAGAGTTATTATGCATTTCGGGATAATGAGGGGCAGACTCGCGGAACTAATGCCTTCAATAATGTTGAAGATAGAGAGGGCATTGGTCGAAATATCGATTGACGATCCCTCGGAGACTACGAAGAAGATAGACTTCATCCCTGAGCGATATCCAAGGAGATAGGTGTGTTGGTATTATCCGTTGCTGTGGTCGTATAGAACCGTACGTTCCGAGCGGGAATGTCAACCGTGACCGAATCCAAGGACACTGCCGAGCGCTCGTAGTGTTCAATTACTTCGCGGATCCAACGGAGTCCACTTTCGCGGATCCAACGGAGCTCGTCCCGGACATATTGGTATGGCTCGTACGTCATCAACACAAATAACGCGTACACGTACGCTGTTTTCTGGAGGTCGAATTGATTCGGGGATGAATCAGACAGTTCCTTGCGCAACTCCTCGACTATCCGGTCAATGGGGATTTCCTTGGCAAGGTCCACGAGAGACTGTCGCAGACGCTTGAGCAAGTAAACAGGTGTGTTTGCGACCAACAGAGTATCAGCAACAGAATATACGCGGTTCTCCAAGAGATCGATCATGACACCACTCTGTAGTATCTTGCGTCCGCGAAAGTGTACGGGCAATCATTGGCGAAATGGACCACCTCACGCCACGCGCCCCACTTGCTCACCACCATCGGAATAAGTAGCGTGTCGGCTCTCGGTTCGGCAACTACAATTCCAGAGTGCTCAATGTCCCCGTCGGAGTCATAGTATAGAATGACATCCCCAGGTTTCACGTCTTGTAGCGGCCTAATCTCACTGTAGCAATCTTCATGAAGAATCTTGTTAACTTCAGGAGTGTATATCTCCGCGCGACGCGACGCGAAGACGAGTCCATGACAGTTGTAGAAACCGGAAGGCCCGGTACGATGTACTATTTTGGGGTACCGTCGTTGGAGTTGGGAGAACTGGTTGGTCTGCCACGCTGCGATGACCGGCGACTGGGAGTTGACAATAGGGGTACCCTTCCTCGTCTCAAAGTGAATGCGGTGTTGTTGTGCACTGGTAGTCGTAATCAATCGCATGAAACCTTCACGCCAAGTCGCGTGCCCGGACAATACAGCTTTTTCCGAAATTGTCAACAAGCGATCGGAGATAATTCGGCCGCCGAGGTAGGGAGGAGCTGCAATCCATTTGTAGTAACATAATTATGTGTCCAGACGATGCGGCACGAGCGGCTGAACGGGATCGGCAGGAACAGGTTGTAGCCGGGCAAGCCCGGCACGCCCGGCGTGTGGAAGTTGGGTGCACCAGTCGTACCAGCCGGGACCGTTGCGCTCCAGCATGGCGACGATGAGCCGCCGCATCCCGGCCACGCGTTCTGCGCACGACGGCGACTGCGCCCGGTTGTGCATCTCCGCCGGGTCGCCAGCGAGGTCGTACAGTTCATCGATCTCGAAGCGGTTCCACACGTACTTCCAGCGGTCCGCGACCACCATGACGTGGGCGGCGAGCTGGGCCGGGTCGCGGTCGCCCTCGTAGATCGCCGCGGCGCCGGCGACCTCCGCGAACACGGGAGCCGGCTCGGGGACGGCGCCGGCCATGATCGCGGGCGCCATCGACCGGCCTTCCAGGGAGGCGGGCGCGGGCGCCCCGGCGAGGCCGAGCAGGGTGGGGACCAGGTCCACCCCGCCGAACGGAGTCGTGACGCGCTGCCCGGCCGGTATCGCCTCCGGCCAGGAGATCAGGCACGGCACGCGCACCGACTCCTCGTACATCAGCGCCTTCTCCACGAAGCCGTGGTTGCCGAGCATCTCGCCGTGGTCGCTGTTCACCACGAAGATGGTGCGGTCGAGGCGCCCGGCCCGTTCGAGCGCCGCGACCAGGCGCCCGATCTGCCGGTCGACGTGGGTGACGAGCGCGTAGTAGTAGCGCATCACGGTGCGGAATTCCTCGTCCGTGACCGAGCCCGGCGGGACGCGGCCGCGGCGCCGGGCCTGCGAACGCGGCTTGCCTTCCAGCGGGTCGTGGAAGTTGTGCGGGAACGGCAGCCGGTCCGGGTCGTAGAGGGCGAGCAACTCCGGTGGTGGGATGATCGGTGGATGCGGGTCCTTGACGCCGACGAGCAGGAACAGCGGCTGGTCGCGGTCGCGTTCCAGGACGGCGAGCGCCTGGTCGACGGTCCAGGTGGTGCGCTGCTGGCGTGGGTCGGTCAGCACGCCGAGCGGCATCTCGCGGCCGTAGCGGAATATCCCCGGAGCATCCAGGGCGTAGGGGTTGGCGATGCCCTGCTCTTCCAGGTCGCCGAAGAAGGGGCCGGGGAGGTTCTCGTAGACGTAGCTGAAGCAGCACCAGTGGTCGGTAAAGCCGTGCGCGGGAACGGCGTCGTCGCTCAGGTGCCACACCCCCACGTTGCCGCACGCATAGCCGTGCTGCCGCAACAGGTCGGCGATGGTCACGCACCGGTCGGACAGCGTGCAGCCGTCGATCCCCTCGCGCGAGGGCGCGTAGTTGTTGCACAGCCGGTGGGTGTGCGGGTAGGTGCCGGTGAGCCAGCTCGCCCGCGCCGGCGAGCACAGCGGGGAAGCACAGTACGCGCTCTCGAACCACGCGCCGCGCTCCGCCAGGCGGTCGATGTTGGGGGTGCGCGCCGCCGGGTTCCCGGCGTACCCGACGGCATCCCAGCGCAACTGGTCGCACATGACCCATACGATGTCCGGGCGTGCGCTCACCGGGTTAGGGTCATCGCGTCAGGGACCGGACGCCATCGGCAGGCCGGCGTCCTGCCAGTCCTGCTTGCCGGCGCCGTACTCCAGGGTGTCGTGGAAACCGAAGAAGGCCAGCTTGCGCGCCGCCAGGCCGCTGGCCGCGCACGCCTGGTCGGCGCAGTACAGGATGAGCTGCTGGTCCGTCCGGTAGCGCTGCCGGCAGGTGGCGCCGATCCGCTCCAGCGGAATGTTCACCGCGCCGGCAATGTGGCCGCGCCGGAACTCTTCTTCCGGCATCACCTCGATCAGCACCGCCTCGCCCTCCGCCAGCAGGCGCCGCACCTCGTCGCGCTCGATTACCCGAGCCATCGCGCCGCGCCTACATCGGGCCGACGCGCTTCGTGCCCACGTCGACGGCGGCCATGGCGGCGGCGTAGCTGTCCAGCAGCAGTTCGGCCTTCAACTCCGCATGCCGCGGGTCGTCCCACAGGTTGTCGAACTCGCCGGGGTCGCGTTCGAGGTCGTACAGCTCGCCCAGGCCGTGGCCGTGGTAGACCACCAGCTTGTAGCGACCGCGCCGGTACATGGTGGCGCGCGTGGCGTCGGGCGCGTCGAGCGCGTCGAAGAACTCGCACCACACCGCCTCCCGGTGGTGGTCGAGCGGGGCGGCGCCGGTGCTCATCGGCAGCAGCGAACGGCCCTGCATCCACTCCGGCACCGCCTCGCCGGCCGCTTCCAGCAGCGTGGGCGCCAAGTCGGTGAGCTCCACCAGGGCATCGCTGCGCTGTCCGGCGCCAATCTCACCCGGCCAGGACAGGATCAGCGGCACCCGCACCAGCCCCTCGTAGAAGCGGCAGCCCTTCTGGATCAGGCCGTGGTCACCGAGCATCTCGCCGTGGTCGCTGGTGAAGATCACCAGCGTGTTGTCCGCCTGGCCGGACTCGCGCAGGGCGTCGAGCACCCGCCCCACCTGGTCGTCGATCAGCTCGATCATGGCGTAGTAGGCGGCCTGCAGGGTGCGCGCGTCGCGCGCGGTGGTATGCGCCGGCATGGCGGACGCATCGCCGCCCGGCGCACCCGCCGCCGCGGCGCCTTCCCGTCCGGGCGACACCGGGATAACCGGGCTGCGGATGTCCAGGTCGTCCGGCGGACGGCCCTTGGACTGGAAGTCGACCGCCTCCAGCCGCTCCTGCTGGGCGAGGTCGCTGTCCCGGAACAGCGGCCCCGGCATGGCGGCCGGGTCGTAGCGGTCGCGGTACTCCTGCGGCGGATTGAACGGCGGGTGAGGGTCGTAGATGTTCACGCATGCCAGCCAGGGGGTTTCCGCCGCGCGTTGCTCGTTGATGAACTCGATGGTGCGCTCGGCGGCCCAGGTGGTCTGGTGCAGCGGCGCCGGCACGCCGGCCGGATCCTGGATCAACTCGCCGAGCACGGCGCCGTGAGCGCGCACCCAGTCGGCGTAGTCGTGGCCCACCGGCCAGTCGTCGCGCGGTCCGTGGCTGTAGCGCCAGTAGCGGTAGCCGTCGTCGGCGCGCGGCTCGATGCGCCCGTAGGCGCTGGCCAGGTGCAGCTTGCCGATCAGCCCGCAGTCATAGCCGGCGTCGGCCAGCAGCCGCGTCACCAGCGGAAAGCGGCCCACGAACGTGTCGTTGCCGTTGCGCGTGTTGTGGCAGGTGCTCGGGTAGGTGCCGGTCAGGAAGCTGGCGCGGCTCGGCGTGCAGATCGGGCTCTGGCAGTAGGCGTGGGTGAACGCGGTGCCGGAGCGCCACAACTCGTCCAGGCGCGGCGTGCGCACATGGCGGTTGCCCTGCGCGCCGAGCGTGTCGTAGCGCTGCTGGTCGGTGCACAGCCACAGGATGTTGGGCCGCTTCGGCCGCCGCGGCGTGCCGCTCACGCGCCGGGCGCCGTCTCCAGGAGGCCGATCTTCTCCAGCACCCGCTGCGCCTTGGTCACGCCCTCGTAGTTGGGACTCTCCGCGACAACCCTTTTGAGGGCGATGATGGCGTGCTCGTCACCCTGCTCGGCCAGTTCCAGCGCCTCCGCGAACGCGATTTCGCCGAACCGTGTGTCCCGCTCGACCAGCTCGAATTGCGAGGATCGCCAGTAGTACTTCAGCGAGTCGTCTGCCGGCCAGTCCTGGTACACCTGCTCCCAGGTAAGGCCCTCGACCAGGTGCGGGAGAAGCTGCTGTTCCGATACCGGCAGGCCGTCGCGCTGGTAGCGGTTGTCGAGCGAGACGCGCAGCCGGTCCTCGGTCAGGTTGGGCAGCGCGCCGTGCACCATCAGGCAACCGAAGATCAGCGTGTCACCGATCTCGAAGTCGCTGCAGCGCGGGATGCCACGCTCCTCGGGCCGGGTCACCTTCTGGCCGCCGGCGCCGAGCGAGAAGTGGTGGTCTACCACCTTGCCCACCTTGTGGGAGCCCTCCACTACCGCCAGCGGCCCCAGCTCCATGGGACAGTCGCCGAGCGGGGTCCACGCCGTGATCACCTCCAGGTTGCTCTGGAAGTGGACGAAGTCCTGGTGGAACGGCGTGGTGTGCTCGGTGTACTGCGGGAACCACAGGCGGGTGATCTTCATCGGGTGGGGCAGCACCGGGCCGTCGATGACCGTGCCGATCAGGTCGACCACCTCGGGCCAGTGTCCGGACGCGTGCATCGAGCGCAGCTTCTGCACGTGTGTGTAGATGCGCGCGTACTCGCGGTTCCCCTCGGTGATCGCCCTGGACGGGTCCACGCGTCCCTCCGCCAGGTCGCTGCCCGGCACCATCCAGTCGCTCGCCCCCCGCAGCGCCTCCAGTATTTCGAGGCGGAGCCGCCACAGCTTGTCGGGGTCCTGCAACTTGCGCAGGAACAGGTAGCCTTCCTCTTCGAACCGCCGGCGCAACTCCACCGGGTCGGACAGCGCGTCGTTGGAGACGCGAAACGGCTGCAAATCCATATCGCGGCCACGATAGCGGCTCGCCGGGCGTTGTGCAACGAGTTGCGGACGGTTGCAAGGGGGTGCGGCTCGGCAACTTGGTGTGCGAGTTTGACGGGTGCCATGAGGGGGGCTAAGGTTACGGACATACCATATGGAGAGTTCAGGGAGGATTCTGTCATGACAAGTGCGAAATGGTTGGCGCTGACCGTGGCGCTCTGCCTGCCGGCGGCGCTGGCCGCGGCGGGCGGCGAGGAGGAGGGTTCGGCGGCTGCCGGCGGAGCGATGGCCGCGTCCCCCGAGGTGCAGGCCGCCATCGACTCCGGCACCTGGGTGTGGGCGACGCTGGCCGACTACGAGCGGGACACCGGCAACCGCCTCACCAGTTTCGGCGAGGCGCCGATGCTGGCGGCGATGGTTGCCGCGGGCGAGCTACCGCCGGTGGAGGAGCGCATCTCCGAGGAGCCGCTGGTGATCAACCCGTTCGACGAGATCGGCACCTACGGAGGCACGCTGCGCACCGCGTCGCTCGGCCCCGGCTACAACGACTTCACGCCGATCCGGGGGCTGGCGGGGGTGATCCAGACCGCCAACCGCGGTCCCGGCTCGGCGCACGAGAACGTCCCCTACGGCTACAAGGGCTGGGAGATCTCCGACGACGGCCTGACCTTCACCATGTACCTGCGCCGCGGCGCCAAGTGGTCGGACGGGCACCCGCATACCGCCGAGGACGTGGAGTTCTGGGGCGAGTTCTTCTGGCATCCGGACTACGCGGGCTGGGACCAGAGCAACTTCGGTCCGGTTGCGTCGGTGGAAAAGGTGGATGACTACACCGCCCGCATGACGTTCACGCGCCCCAACCCCACGTTCATGGGCTGGGTCGAGTTCTGGGGCGGCTGGTACCCGTTCCGCTATCCCAAGCACTACCTGTCCCAGTACCACCCCAAGTACAACGACGACGCGGAAGCGCTGGCCAAGGAGGAGGGCTTCGAGTCGTGGCTGCAGTCGTTTCGCGCCCATTCCGACAGCGGTGACTTCGGCCAGAAGGACTTCGACCTGCCTACCATGCGGTCATGGGGCGTGATCGACATCACCGCCACCTACTCGCTGATGGAGCGCAACCCCTACTTCTGGGCCATCGATCCTGCCGGCAACCAGCTTCCCTACATCGACCGGCTGCGCGTCGAGGTGGTCAACGACCAGGAGGGCTACAACCTGAAGGCGATCGCCGGCGAGATCGACATCGCCCAGTTCGGCCTGGAGGCCGCCAACGTGTCCCTGTACAAGGAGAACGAGGAAAAGGGCGACTACCAGCTCCTGATGTGGAAGGCGCCGGACGGCTCCGAGGCGGCGTACGGCTTCAACATGACCCACACCGATCCGGTGCTGCGCGAGATCTTCCAGGACATCCGCTTCCGGCAGGCGATGTCGCTGGCGATCAATCGCGACGAGATCAACACGCTCCTGTACTTCGATCTCGGCGACGTGCGGCAGGCGGCGATGAACCCCGACAACAGCTACTACAAGCAGGAGTGGGCGGAACGGTTCGTCGACTACGACCCCGACCGCGCCAACGCGCTGCTCGACGAGATGGGGCTGGCCTGGAACGGCGACGGCACGGTGCGGCTGCGCCCCGACGGCGAGCCGCTGCGCATTCGCCTCTGGATCAACCAGCGCCGGCCCACGCTGATCAACACCGGCGAACTGGTGGAGGCGCACTGGGAGGCGGTCGGCGTGGACGTCGACTTCCAGGGGCGCGACGGCCCGTTCGTGGGCCAGATGGTGCAGGCCAACGAGCATGACGTGCAGAGCTGGCACCTGCGCCGCACCAATGAGAGCAAGGGCTTTCAGGCGCACAACAAGTTTCTGTCCGGCGACGGCGTGGAGTTCGGGCGCCTTTGGGAGCAGTGGCACCAGACCGGTGGCGAACAGGGCGAGGAGCCGCCAGCAAAGATCAAGCGCCTGTACGAATTGGGCGACCTGTGGCTCGCGTCCACCAACGACGCGGACTACAACCGCTACGCCCAGGAACTGTTCGACCTGGCCAGCGAGGAGCTGCTGATCATCGGCACCGTCGGCTTCGTGCCGCTGCCGGTGATCGTGCAGAACAAGGTGGGCAACTTCCCGCGCGACGTGCGCTGGATCGGCGACGACACGCAGTTCCTGCGCGACGTCAAGCCGGACACCTGGTTCCTGCGCCAGTAGCGGGATCGGCGAGTCCCGGAGCGGTGCCCTGAGCCGCCTCCGGGGCTCCACGTTCGGTTACCCGCCGCCCGCGGACTCGGTGTCGCGGGCGACCGCCGGAGCCGCTTGCATTTTGCTGCTACAAGCAGAATATTGATGCGATGACACGATCCATTACCGTTCGTGATGTTCCGGTCGAGGCGTGTAATGAGCTCAGCGCCCGCGCCGCGGCGGGCGGGCGATCCTTGCAGGCGTATCTGCGTCTGCAACTGATCGAGCTGGCGCGACGCCCGGACCCCGAGGTGGTGCTGCGCAGGATCGCCGACCGCGTCGAGCGCACCGGCAGCACGCTGTCAGCCGCCAGCATCCTCCGGCACCGAGATGCTGATCGACGATGACGCTGGTACTCGACGCCGGCGCCGCGGTGGCCGTGCTGGTGGACAGGGGAGCCGATGGTCGATGGGCGCGGCGGCAGCTTGCCACCGGATCGGCCGCGGCGCCGCACCTGATGCTGGCCGAGGCCGCCAATATCCTGAGACGCGCTACCCTTTCCGGAGAGATCTCCGTTGACACGGCGTCGCTGGCACACGCCGACCTGTTGGATCTGGATGTCGAATTGTTTGACTATCGGCCACTCGCGGCGCGCGCGTGGCAGCTCCACGAGAACGTAACCATATACGATGGCTGGTATGTCGCACTCGCGGAATCGTTGGCCGTCGACCTGATCACCCTGGACCGGCGCTTGGCTCGCGCGTCGGGTTGCCTGTGCGCCTTTCGCACACCCGACGAATGAGGCGAAGACGCGAAGCCGGTCAGAGTTCCGGGTGCAGCTTCATGCCGGCACGATGCCCCGGGCCTCGGGGCTCCACGTTCGGTTACCCGCCGCCCGCGGACTCGGCGTCGCGGGCGATGCGGCTGAGGATGCCCTTGACGATGATGTCGAGTTGCCCGTTCCGGGAGTAGTCGGCGGGCGCAACGAAGTCGACGCGACGGTCGGCGATCAGGCGGTGGATCTTGTCCAGGTGCTCCAGGCTGGTGCGCGGGTCGTACACGGCAATGGCGCAGCCGCCCTTGTAGGTGACCATCTTCATTGCCGGCACGTCGGTGTCGCCGTCACCGATGAAGATGATGCGGCCGAAGGGAACGGCGCGAGCCTCCTTGGCCATGTAACGGTTCATCGCCGCGCTGTCCCAGTGATTGTCGATGCCGCGGTTGATTCGGAACAGGTACTGCGTCTTGGTGGTGTAGTTGATCGCCACGCCGGGCCAGATCGCCTCGTTGTGTTCGTTGTAGATGAACTTGGAGGCGAACACGTCGCGGAATTGGTCCACGATTGCGCAGCCGCGGATCATCTCCTCCACCCCGGACGACAGTATGTAGTGCTCCAGCGCCAGGCCGCAGTCGGCGGCGTGCGCGTTGATGCGCCGGAACCATGACCTGTCGGCCAAGCCCGGAAACAGCTCCACCGTGGCGCCGTGCGCGCGCAGCGCTTGCCGGGTGATCGGGATGCCCCGTTCGGTCGACTTCTCCAGCATGAGTCGCATGTAAGCCAGGATCTGGTCGGCGTCCTCGACCTGCGCGCGCGTATTGGACTCTCGCCAGAACGCCTCGTTGGACATCCCGAGCGCGGAGATGAAGCCGTGCTCCTGCAGGTTGCCGGGGGCCAGGGTGCCGTCGAAGTCGTAGATCAGCGCCGTGCGCTGCAGTTCGGCGCGGTTCATTGCGCCGATCCGGAAAGTGCGGACGCGCGTGCGATGCCTGTGCCGCGGTCCTGGTGGCCGCCGCCATCCCGGAGTGACCGTGCCTCCTGTTCTCGGGTAATCACGATGCGGGTGCCGGCGGCCGGCACGGCAAAGGCCGCCTGCACGCCGTCGGGCCACAGCACGGTAAGCGTGCCGCCCGGCAGGTGGCCGCCGCCCAGCCCGAAGTGGGCCTCCGGTGGGTCGCCGGACAGGTAGCCGCTGCCGCTGCGCAACTCGCGCGTCTGCACGCCCTGCGCGCTCTCCAGGCGCAGCCGCGCGCCCACCGCGAACGCGTTGGCCGACCCCGGCCAGCGCAGCGCCACCTGCGCGGCGCGGCCGCCGCACAGCCGGTTCTCGTACAGCACCGCCGGGGCGCCGATGTTGTTGATCACGATGTCCAGGTCGCCGTCGCGGTCGAAGTCCGCCATGCTCATGCCGCGCCCGCCGGCGGTGTCGCCCAGTCCCCACTCCGGGGCCGGCGTGAAGTGGCCGCTGCCGTCGTTGCGGAACGCCAGGTTTTCCTCCACCAGCTCGTTGCCCGGCAGGTGGCCGAACATGTCGGCGGCGATCATGCCGTTGACCACGTACAGGTCGGCGAAGCCGTCGTTGTCCAGGTCGCCGAACTTGGCCGACCAGCTCCAGCCGGTGGCGTCGACGCCGCGCGCCGCCGCCTCGTTCGCGAAGCGGAGTTGCCCGCCGCCCGGCTCGCCGGCCGCCATGCGGCGCAGCAGCACGTTCTCGTTGATCTGCAGCGAACCGCGCGCCGGCTTCTCGTAGTAGCGGTACACCGGCTCCCAGGCCGCTTCGGTAGCGGCATCCGGGTGGAACGGCTTCATGTCGGCGGCGAACAGCTCCTCGCTGCCGTCGTTGTCCAGGTCGGCGAGGTCGAAGCTCATGGTGTTGCGCGTCGTGGCCGCGAACGGCTCCGCCGGTTGCCAGCCGTCGCCGCGGCGCAGGTAGACGTAGTCCTCGCGGTCGAAGTCGTTGCCGACCAGGATGTCGGCCAGCCCGTCGCCGTCCAGGTCGGTGAACAGCAGCGCCAGCGCCTCGGCGGTGTTGACCAGCGAGCGCGGCTCCAGCCGCCCGGCGCGGCGCTCGTAGTAGACCACGCCGCTGCCGAACAGCACGTTGCCCATCTCCTCCACCATCTCCGCGTCGTAGGTGGCCGACGCGATGTCCAGGTCGCCGTCGCGGTCGGCGTCGGCCCACGCCATGGTCATGGCAGGATACCATGCCCCGAAGCGGTCCGCGGGAGCGAAGCCACCGGCGCCGTCGCCGAGCCACAGTTGCGGCGGCGTGTGCGGGCGCGTGAACACCAGGTCAAGCGCGCCGTCGGCGTTCTCGTCCACCAGGAACACCCCGCGGGTGCGCGAGTTGGCAATGGTGACCGGCTCGAACGCCGGTCCGCCCCCGGCCCACGGCTCGCCGGCGTTGATCAGTACCGTGCCGGGCCCCACCAGGTTGGCGAATGCGATGTCCAGGTCGCCGTCGGCGTCGACGTCGCCCACCGCCACTCCGGAGCCGATGCCGGCGAACGGGCTTCCGGACTCGGCGTCGAAGGACGATGCGTGCGGCAACTCGTGGCGAACGAACCGCGCCGTGCCGTCGCAGACCGGCTCGGCAAATCGGGTGACGGCGACGCGGTAGCCGGGCGGCGAACTTTGACCGGCGGCGTCGCTCGCGAACAGTGCCGTCGCCAGGAGCGTCGCGGCCACCAGCGCCGTCGGTGCCACCGTGAACTGGTTCTCCGGCAAGCTTACTGCTTGAAGGCCGACAAGCTACTGCCTGTACGTGACAAACTACTGTTTGTACGGGACAAACTACTGTTTGTACGGGTCGGCGGCGTCGCGCAGGCCGTCGCCCACGAAGTTGAACGCCAGTACGGTCACGATCACCCACAGTCCCGGCACCAGCAGCCACGGGTGCAGCGCCACCGTGCGCACGTTCTGCGCCTCCTTCAGCAGCACGCCCCAGCTCACCACCGGCGGGCGCAGCCCCAGCCCCAGGAAGCTCAGCGCCGTCTCGCCCAGGATCATGTTGGGCACCGCCAGCGTGAGGTTGACGATCAGGTAGCTCATGAACGAGGGCAGCAGGTGGCGCGCGATGGTCGCCCCCGGTCCGGTGCCGGCGATGGCGGCGGCCATCACGAAGTCCTCGGCGCGCAACTGCAGCAGCTTGCCGCGTACCACCCGCGCCAGGCCGCCCCAGCTCACGATCGACAGGATGATGGTGATGGCGAAGTAGATCTGCAGCGGGCTCCAGTCGCGCGGCATGGCGGCCGACAGCGCCATCCACAACGGGATGGTGGGAATCGACTGCATGAACTCGATCAGCCGCTGCACCGCCATGTCGGAGCGCCCGCCGAAAAACCCGGAGATGCCGCCGAGCGAACAGCCGATAACGAACGTCATCGCCACCCCGATCAGGCCGATGGAAAGCGACGTGCGCGCCGCGTACAGGACGCGCGAAAACATGTCGCGCCCGAACTTGTCGGTGCCGAGCAGGTACAGCGTGCCGTGCTCCACCCCGAACAGGTGCAGGTCGCTGCGGAACAGGTTCCACAGCCGGTACTCGTCGCCGCGCACGAACAGGCGCAGGTAGCTCGGCTGCGAGGTCTCCAGGTGATACACCTTGCGGAACTTCTCCCGGTCCATCTCCAGGCGCAGCGGGTAGACGAACGGCCGCGGCGAGAACCCCTGTTCGCTGACGAAACGGATGCGCTGCGGCGGCGCGTAGATGTTGTCGGTGTCGCGCTTGGCGATGTCCTGAGTGGCGAAGAACTCGGCGAAGATCGACACGAAGTAGAGCACCGCGAGTACCACCAGGCCGGCCTTGGCCAGCTTGTGGCGCGCGAACTTGCGCCGGATCAACTGCCATTGCGAGGCGAGGTAGTAACTCTCGTTGGCGGCTTCGTCGCGCGCGGTCAAGCCCGCCGGCAGCACTTCGCTCACGCCGTCTGCTCCTGCTCGAAGCGTATGCGCGGGTCGATCCACAACAGCAGCATGTCGGAGATGAAGGTGCCGATCACGGTCAGAATCGCGAGCACCATCACGATGCTGGAGGCGAGCTGCATGTCCTCGGCGGTGAGGGCGGTGAACAGCAGCGGCCCCACGGTGGGCAGGTTGAGGACGATGGCGGTGATGATGGTGCCGGAAACGATCTCCGGCAGCAGGCCGCCGACGGTGCTCACGATCGGGTTGATGGCGATGCGCACCGGGTACTTGAACAGGAGCTGGCCCTCTTCCACGCCCTTGGAACGGGCGGTGATCACGTACTGCTTCTGCAGCTCGTCGAGCAGCGAACTGCGCATCACCCGGATCAGGCCGGCGGTGCCGGCCGTCGCGACCACCAGGATCGCCACCGGCAGGTGCCCCAGCATGTCGATCACCTTGGCGAAGCTCCACGGCGCATCCAGGTACTCGGAGGAGAACAGGCCGGTGATGCTGAAGTCGAGCACGCTGTAGGAGAACCACATCAGGATCAGGGCGAGCAGGAAGTTGGGGGTGGCCAGCCCGATGAAGCCGAACACGGTGGCGGTGTAGTCGCCCACCGAGTACTGGTGGGTGGCGGAGTAGATGCCGATCGGAATCGCCATCGCATAGGTGGCTGCCAGCGTGATCACCGCTAGCAGCACGGTGAGGCCGATCCGTTCCCCGATCAGCTCGGTGACCGGCTTGTTCCACTGGTGGGACAGGCCCAGGTTGCCCTGGAGGAAGTTGGCAACCCACTTCAGGTACTGGATGTAGTCGGGCTGATCGAGACCGTACAGCTTGCGCATCCCCTCAAGCTGTGCCTTGCTCATCGTGGTACCCGAGAGCTGGAGTTGCTGCAGGTGGAACGTCAGGTAGTCGCCCGGCGGCAGCTTGATGATCGCGAAGCCGACCACTGACACCGCCATCATGGTGAACACCATGTACAGTAGCCGCCTCCCGATGTACGAGGTCATGGCTCCCTACCTTAGCCGAAAACGCATCGGCCCGCCATTTGGCGGATTTGGCGGGCCGACGGGAAGCGGGACCGCCCAGTGCGCTTACACGGGGAACTCGAGCTGTTCGGCGCGGAATACCTCGCTGACCGACTGGCGGTTGTGGATGCGGGCGATGGCGTCGGCGAGCAGCGGGGCGATGGTGAGCACGCGTACCTTGCCGCCGAGGCGCTTCGCCTCCGGTACCGGCACCGTGTTGGTGGTGACCACGGCCTGCACCGACGGGCGGTCCAGTCGCTCCACCGCCGGCCCCACCAGCACCCCGTGGCTGACGCTGATGATCGCCGGGTCGGCGCCGGCCTCCACCAGGGCGTCTGCCTGCTGGTAGATCGATCCGCTGGCGACCACGTCGTCGATCAGCACCGGCGTCTTGCCGTGCACGTCGCCGACGATGTCCACCACCTCCACCTCCAGGCCGGCGACCCCGGAGCGGCGCTTGTGCACCACCACGATCGGCAGCTCCAGGATCATCGCGTACTTGTCGGCCATCTTGGCACGCCCCACGTCGGAGGCCACCACGACGGCGTTGCCGAGGTCGAAGCTGTCGCGCAGGTAACGGCACAGGGTGGTGACCGCGGTCAGATGATCCACCGGGATGTCGAAGAACCCCTGGATCTGGGTGGAGTGCAGGTCGATGGAGACGATGCGGTCGGCGCCGGCGGTGGTGAGCAGGTTGGCGACCAGCTTGGCGGTGATCGGCTCGCGTCCGGTGGACTTGTGATCCTGACGCGCGTAGCCGAAGTAGGGGATGACCGCGGTGATGGTGGCCGCCGACGCGCGCCGCAGGGCGTCGATCAGCACCAGCAGCTCCATCAAGGTGTCGTTGACCGGTTGGCAGGTTGGCTGGATGACGTATGCGTCCACGCCGCGCACGCTCTGCTCGATCTGGATGTGCACCTCTTCCTCGTGAAAGGTCTGAAAGCGCACCTCGCACAGGTCGCGGCCGAGGACGCTGGCTACCTCAAGCGCCAGCTCCGGGCTGGAGCGCCCGGAGAAGAGCCGGAAGCGGTCACTGAGGTCGGCGTTCACCAAGGCGCTTTCGGGAGCCATCAGGGGGGTAACGGTAGCACCGGCGGCGGGCGGCCGTAAAGAGCTTCGGGCGCGGTGGGCGCCGCGGGTCGACCGCGCGCGGTCGACGGCTCGGATGCGCCCGGCACCGGGACGGTGATCGCGGCACCGGCCCGAGATCGCCGCTACCGGGACGGTGTTCGGAGCCGGGCGTGCTCGCCGGGCGGTGCGTCAGGGGCAGCAGGGGCAGCCGTTCGGCTGGCAGGGCACGCCGGGCGCCGGCTGTGCGGCGGCCACGGGTTCCTTGCCGCCGATCAGCGGCGCCGAGAACACGCGCCGCAGCGGCGCGTCGACCGGGGTTTCGCCCGGATCGAGATCGGCGCTGTCGCACAGCTCGCCCCAGGTCTGCAGCAGCGTGGTCATGGTGTGGTTCACCTCGACGGTGCGCCCGTTGGTCTCGCAGTGGTAGTCGTATGCAGGCATTCCTCAACCTCTTCTGTGAGCTACAGCAAACGCTACCAGGCTCGGGTTCGTCAAGCCCACTCCAGCCACTTGGGTCAATCCGGTCACTCCGGTCTCACCAGGGTCACGTGCGGCCGGCGCCATGATGCCGCCGAGTACCGCACGGGACGGGATGGAAGCGCACCGAGAGCCGCCGCGGGCCGGCGTCGGGCACCTGATTAGAATCCGGCCTTCATGTCGGTGACGTTGGCCAGCGGCTGACCGGTCAGGTAGCGCTCCAGTTGCTCGGCGGCGAACTGCAGGGTCTCGGCGCGGCGCCGCTGCGAGGTGCCGGCGCGGTGCGGCGTCACGACCAGGTTGGGCGTGCTCCACAGCGGGCTGTCGTCGGGCACCGGCTCCACCTCGGTCACGTCGAGCCCCGCGGCGGCTATCCGGCCGTCGCGCAGCGCCGCCATCAGGGCCGGCTCGTCGATGATGCCGCCGCGGCTGACGTTGACCAGGTACGCGGTCGGCTTCATCGCCGCCAGCTCCGCTGCGCCGATCATGTGGTAGGTCTGCGCGGTCAACGGGCAGGTCACCGCCACCGCGTCGGCGCGCGCCAGGAACGCGTGCAGGTTGTCGCGGGTGGGCGGCAACACCTCTGCCACGCCGTCGGGCGCCTCGGTGCGCACCGGATCGAGGGCGAGCACCGTCATGTCGTAGCCGGCGGCGCGCTTCAGCGTCTCGATGCCGAAGCCGCCGAGGCCGATGATCAGCAGGGTGCCGCCGGTGAGCGAGAACACCGTCGCGTGCTGCCAGCGCTTCACCGCGGCCGCGTGTCCGACGCCGCGGCTCAGCGCGAGCAGCAACGCCCAGGCGTGCTCGCCGCCCTGCACCGCGTACTTGCCGGCCATGTTGGTGAGTGTGACCGGCAACGCCGCCACCTGCTCGTTGAGCACCTTGTCCAGGCCGGCGCTGTACGAGTGCGCCCACTTCGCTTCGCGGGCGGCCAGCATCAGGGCGGGCGTGAGGTTGCCCATCACCACCTCGGCGTCGCCGGCGACGGCCAGCGCATCGCGGGGTGAGTCCACGTGCACCACCTCGTGGCCGCCATGGCGGCGGGCCACGGCATCGAGCGTGCCGCGCTCGGCGTCGGAGAACGGGAAGCAGACCAGGATCTTCATGCCGACCTCGTGTCGCCCACCATCACCGGCAACTCGTCGGCTGTCGGGAAGCCGTGCTGGTGGCGGTGCGGCGGGGCGTCGAACGCCTGCGTCGACTTGTACCACTCCAGGCGGCCGTCGGCGGCCACCGGGCGGACGCGGGCCAGTATAGCTTCCTGCTCTTCCGCGCTCATCGGGGTGAAATCGCGCGCCAGGTCGGCGTTGTGGTCCACCATCCCGGTGGTGGTCATGCCCGAGATCAGCGTCGAAATCGGCTGCGACATGGCGAAGCGCAGGCACTCGGCCGCCGACAGGCCGGCCCTGGTCAGGAACTGGGTGCGCCCGCCGAGCGCCTTCATGCCGAGCACGCCGACACCGCGCCGTTGTGCCTCCGGCAGCACGCCGCGAATGAAGCTCTTGTAGTGCGGGTCCATCACCGTAACCGGCATCTGCACCGATGCCCACGGGAACTCGTGGCCGAGCATCGCCAGCAGGTAGGCGGGATCCTTGTGGCCGGTGCAGCCGACGTAGCGCACCTTGCCGTCGGCCAGCGCCTGGTGCGCCGCCTCGGCGGCGCCGTCGGCGGCGAACACCATCTCGTCGTCGGAGGCGTAGTTGATCTCGTGGAACTGCCACAGGTCGATCACGTCGGTGCGCAGGCGGCGCAGGCTGTCTTCCAGGTTGGACAGCGCGCCGGCGCGGTCGCGGGCGCACACCTTGGTCATCAGGAACACTTCGTCGCGGCGGTGCTCGATCGCCTGCCCCATGAGGGTCTCCGAGCGGCCCCCGTTGTACTCCCAGGCGTTGTCCATGAAGGTCACGCCACGGTCGATGGCGTGCTGTATCACGCGCACCACCTCGGCGTCGGAGTTGGCGGCCCCGACGCCGGCGACGTGGGCGCCGCCCATGCCGAGAATCGACACCCGTTCCCCGGTGGAGCCGAGCGGGCGGGTGGGTAGCTGTTCACTCATGCCGCCCACCCTACACCGCCGCCCCGCCGGCATGCCAGCGCAGCGAATGCCACGAGCGCTGACGCCGGCAGCACCCGTGGCACGACTCCGGCTGCGTGGAGCGGCGCCGGTCGTCCACGGGCGGCTATCCGGGCAGGTGGGGCCGGTCGCCGACGGCGGCCTGCAACTCGTGCAGCAGTTCGGTCAACGCCGCGGTCAGCGCGGCGTGGGCCGGGTCGCCGTACACGGAGTGCATCTCGCGCGGGTCGCGCTGCAGGTCGAACAGCTCCCATTCCGGCTCCTCGGCGCGGCCGGTGTTGCCGGGGATGGCGAGCGGGTCGGCGTAGTAGTAGATCAGCTTGTGGGTGAGCGTGCGCACCCCGTAGTGCGCCCACGTGTTGTGGTGCGCGCCGTGCATCCAGTAGCGGTAGTACATGGCGGTGCGCCAGTCGGCGGGAGTCGCGCCCTCCAACAGCGGACGGAACGAGCGGCCCTGCATGTCGTCCGGGATCGCCACCCCCGCGTAGTCGAGAAAAGTCTCGGCGAAGTCGACGTTCAGGATCATGTCACCGTTGACGCTGCCCGGCTGCACCGCGCGCGGGTAGCGCACGATGAATGGCATGCGCAGCGACTCCTCGTACATGAACCGCTTGTCGTACCAGCCGTGGTCGCCGAGGAAGAAGCCCTGGTCCGAGGTGTAGACCACGATGGTGTCGTCGGCGATCCCGTCGGCGTCGAGGTAGTCGAGCAGCCGCCCGACGCCCTCGTCGATCGCGTCCACGCAGCGCAGGTAGTCCTTGATGTAGCGCTGGTACAGCCAGCGCTTGCGCTCGTGCGGCGACGCAAACTCCACGGGCGCGCCCCCGGCCGGCGTGAGTGGAGCGGCGCCGCCGCCGAGGCGGCGCCCGGGATCGCCGGCGTCGGGCGGTTCCACCTTCACGTCGGTCGGAATGAAGTCACGTTCGATACGCATCTCGGCGGCATCGGCGGCGCGGGCCCGGTGCGTGTAGTCGTCGTCGAAGGTTTCCGGGTAGGGAATCTCCTCGTGCTCGTAACGGTGCGCGTGGCGGGGATGCGGATCCCAGGGGCGGTGCGGCGCCTTGTGGTGGCACATCAGCAGGAACGGGCGCGACCGGTCGCGCTGCCGGAGCCAGCGCAGCGATTGGTCGGTCACGATGTCGGTGGCGTAGCCGGGGATCACCTTGTGTTCGGTCATCTCCACCATCTCGGGGTCGTGGTAGCGTCCCTGGCCGGGAAACACCGTCCAGTAGTCGAACCCGGTCGGCCAATGCGCGGGGCCTTGGCCCAGGTGCCACTTGCCCACGTGCGCGGTCTGGTAGCCGGCGGCCCGCAGCAGCTTCGGGAAGGTGCGCAGGCGGTTGTCCATCATGGTGGCCAGCGTGGTGACCCCGTTCACGTGGTTGTAGGTGCCGGTCAGGATCGTGGCCCGGCTTGGCGTGCAGATCGAGTTGGTGCAGAAGCAGTTGTCGAACCGCATCCCGCCGGCCGCGATGCGGTCCAGGTTCGGGGTGCGGTTGATGCGGCTGCCGTAGCAGCTCATCGCATGCGACGCATGATCGTCGCTCATGACAAAGAGAATGTTGGGCGCGCGGTTCATGACCGGTGATTGATACCCGGCGCCATTGTCCCGTGTCTACCAGGCCCCGTGCAAATGAACACGATGTTGGGCGCGGTTCATGACCTGAGAGTGATACCGGCGCCGTGATCCCGTGTCTACGAGCCGGTCCAGACCTCCTGCCACGCCTCGAACTCGGACGGCCTGACCCGGTAGCGCGCGAAATTACCCTCGTGCAGACTCAGCAGCTCCCTCTCGGCGACCTCCCGGAACCGCTCGCGCTGCTGTTGTTCAATGTGATCGTGAGTCCACACGGCGACCCAGGCACTGGCCTGCTTCGTGTTCATGCGCTCGCGAATGACCGTACCGATCACCTCGCGCAGCGCCGAGCGGTGCTGCAACCGGAACGGATCGGGTTCTCCCAGGGACTGCCTTACGGCAGCGTAGCGGGCCGCCGATCGCCCGTATGCCCAGATGAACACGTCACGCAGCAGTTCGAAGCGCTTCAACTCGTACACGCCGAGGATCGCTTCGGTATACAGGTCGCGCGGTACGTCCTCGAAGGACAGCGGGACCAGGTTGGCCTTGATCAACGGAATGTTGGCAGCGAGTCGCGATACCCGCTTGTTCACATCATCGAACGGCTGCAGGTAGGGAAGCTGCACCATCACGAACAGGGCCTGCTCGAACGGCTCTCTGATCGCGGCGGCGGTGGCAAGAACCTGACCGAAGCACTCTTCGATCAGGGCCGGCGTCTCCAGCGGGTAAAATACCGAGCCGTCGATACCGACGGCGATGTGGCGGAGCCGCCCCGCGGCGCGGGAATCGGCAAGCAGGTTGTCCGCCAGCAGCGCGTGAAGACTGAGGATGGTATGGCGATCGAAGCCGATCCTCCCAGCCTCGTCCACCAGAAACTCTATTGCGTCCTTGTGGTTCAGGATCATCTGCGCTTCGAGGCGCTGCTTCCCCTCCGCTTCCTCGCCGATCTCGAGCAGGCGCTTGGTATCAAGCAGCGAATAGGTGTTGCCCTCAAGACGGCTCGAGTTCCAGGACAGATCGATCAACAGCCTGTTCAGGATTTGTCTCGCGTAGGTGCCGGCGGGTTGGCCGGCGGTCACCGGCCGCCCCACTTCATGGAGGTGCGCCCGTTCCGCGGGTGAGAAATAGAAGGTCTCGTTGGGCCGGTACGAATCGAGGAACGCTCGGTCGTAACCGACCGGGCGCCGCGCCGCCGGCGGCTGGCGGACATACTCCCGAACCTCTACCCCGGCCTCCGACAGCACCGTTACAGCTTCAACCTTTATGTTGACCGTCGGAGACCCCGAAACCGCATGGACCGCGATGTCGACCATCCTCGGCACGTGGTAACGCGCTGAGCGGCCCTTGCCGTCCATGATCAGGCGCTTGCTGTCGACAAGCGACTTCAGGCGGTATTGCAGGGTCCGCCGCGGCGGTGCCGAGGTCAGGGCGCCCGCAATCTGCGATGCGGTCCGGCCGTCCGGGTGCTGCCGCAAGACCTCTTCGATTGCCCGAAGACTCGCTTCCTCCAAGTGCCTTGCCATAGTTGCGCGTAGGACTATACGCGCAACTATGGCCGCTATACGCGCAACTATCAACCCTATGCGCAGCTATTCTTGCGCGTAGGGCTATACGCGCAACTGCCGTCGGGTAGCGATGGCCGGTTCAGTGCCGGTCTACGCCAGCTGTGGGTTACTCGGCTTGTTGAGCGGGGCGCCGCGGCACAGTCCGGCGGTGCCGAAGCCGTGCATGTTCTCGACCCGCGAGTTCCAGTCCGGCCAGTCGTAGACGGCGTCGGCAGACATGTAGGCCACGGTCATCGCTTCACGCATGGCGGCGGTGCGGTTGGCGTCGGCGCGGTGGTAGACGCAGCCGGAGTGGAACGTGCAGTCGCCAGCGGCCAGCGGCACCCAGTGCCACGCCAACTCGCCGGGCAGCGGGAGATCCTTCGTGACGCTGAAGATGTCGACGAACTCCGAGTCATCCGCGGCCTTCACGAACCCAAGCTCCCGGTAGTGCTCGACCTGCTCCGAGCGAGCGCATACGGCTCGGCCAGAAACTCGCTCGCCGAGCGCGGCGGCGGCTCGTGCAACCGCCGCTCCACATCCGCCGGCAACACCGGCTTCAGCGACCGCGTCAGATCCATGACAAAGTAGATTACTCGGCCAACCCGGTCGACACATGGACAGCCACGACCCCGGATCCGAGAGATTCGGTTGACCTAGAGCTCTGGCAAACCTACCCTCTGTATGTATTCGACGGCTGCCATGTCGTCTCCCCGCTTACGGTTCTGGCGAGGTTCTAGAGCCTCGATGAGAACCGCCTCAAGAGTCGGGATCATCATTGAGGAAGAAAACGAATCGGGCAGATCCCCCAGCGTACCAGAATCGTGTACTGGAAGCAGGCCGAACCACGAAAAACGATTCCATCTTGTCCGCAGTCGGTCCTTGGTGTGCTCAGACAGTCGCCTCCCTAAAGATCGGTCGGTCGTACGTCCCACGTAAATCACTTCGCGGCTGTCATACAGCAAGTAAACGCCAAGTTGGTTACAGAAATCGACGGGATCTGATCCGACATACTGCATGCCCAAGATCTCGGGAACTGTACGCCAGACAATCGGTTGTCGTTCCCAGAACATTCCGAAACAAGTTACGATTACGTCTCTCGTTCCGTCATCGGATACAGGCTTGTTGGCCAGCGTGTAGAGCCCTCTTGCGACTCTTATGACAAGGGGATTTTGCTCCGTATTGATGTGCGTACTGAGTGTGGAAGAAACGACGTCGGCAGGTGCAGACCCCTTGTGGTCGACGAGGTTCCGGTTGACTACGCTCTCGGCAATCTCCGCGCGGTTCATGGGCTCGGGAGATTCCTCCAGTACTCTGCAGATGGCTTCTATCCAAGTCATGTCTCTGTTGTTCTTGGAACTACTAGTAACCGACCCGCTCAGCTCGGAGAGTGTACCCTTGCGGGGAGCGTAGAGAGATGCGGTGGCGCCTGCACGGCTCAGTCCGTCTTCGGATGTGGCGAAGGCGGGTTGTCTGCAGAAGGTGGACGAGTAGCTAACGTGATTTCGCCGGTTCCTCCTTTGGGCGGAACGATCTTGTCGGGTGAAAGGGCGGGTTTGGGTGTGTAGCCTCTCCGCAGTAGTATGCTATCCCCTCTTGGGGGCGGGGCGTCCTCGTGGGTCTTCAACTCGAAGCTCCTTCGGTCGTGTAGAATTCAAGATACTCTATTACCTCGTGGTTGACAAGTACTCCCTTGGTCTCCTCGATCTTGTGCTGAAACCGTCCGTTTTCGTCGATCCTCCACACCTCGCTGAGAAATATCTCCTGCGGTTCCGGATACGACGAAGCAAACGATTCGCCAGTGTACAGACCACCAATGACGTTACCGTTTTTGAGATGAACCAGGACGAAACAGTGCTCCCCTCTGCCAAAGAAGTGATCCCAAGCTAGTGGGACCGGATTGATGATGCGGCCACGCAGTAAGCCCGAACTAAGGATCGCACGGAGAAACACCGGCCACGCAGCCGGGAAGACTACAAATACCGCGATCCTGACAACGACTCGTATCAATTGTGGCACGGATGAAGACTGGTCCACCAGTAACAACAGCCAGGCCAGAGCGACGAAGTTCAGCGCGCTAAACGCGATGATATCCAGCAGATAGTCCGCCAGCTTCAATCGCGCCGTCGGATTGATGAGAGTCCATACCTTCAGGGATACGAAGCCCGGAATAATCAGAACAAGGATCTCTTCGAGTCTGTCGAAATCCAAGAGCTCAAGCATTGATCGCAACTCGCATGGGTGGCCGGGTCATGGGAAGCGGATGCCGAGTTTTACTACGCGGTCGGGGGTGTCTTGAATCCAGTGGTAGGCTTCGGCGGACTGCTCGAAGGGGACGATTGGGTGCACCAAGCCGTCGCTCTGCAGGCGGCCTGCGCGCATCAGTTGCAGGGCGGTCTCCTCGACGCGGCGGTCGTCCCACAGCGGGTGGTCGCGGGACGGGTTGCCCCATACCGGCATGCTGCTGCGCACCGTAACGCGGGTCAGGTGCCATTCCTCGTCCAGGTGCAGGGCGGTGCCGGGGCCGTGGTAATTGGAGACGGTCACTACCAGGCCGGAGTAGTGCACGGCGCGGATGGCGTCCTGCAGCGCGCCGTAGTTGCCGCTCACCTCGATGGCCACGTCGGCGCCGGCGCCGGCGGTGGCCTGCTTGATCTCCAGGCCGACGTCGCAGGCAGCCGGGTCGTAGCAGGCGGTGGCGCCGAGGCGGCGCGCGCGCGCGCGGCGCGAGGGCAGCGGGTCGACGGCGTACACGGTCACGGCGCCGCTCAGGAGGGCCATCTGCACGATCAGCAGGCCGATGGCGCCGAGGCCGAACACCGCCACCCGCTCGCCGACCCGCACGTCGGCGTCGCGCACCGCGGCCAGCGCGAAGTGGGCGGGGTCGAGCAGCACCACCTGCTCCGGCGACAGCTCCGGCGGCACCAGGTGCAATTCCTGCTCGCGCGTGCCGGCGGCCATCGACTTGCGCGGGCCGTCCTCGGACACGGTGTGGGTTTCCCGAATCGGCAGGTGGCCGTACACGCGGTCGCCCACCTTGAACCGGGTCACCGCGCCGCCCACCTCGGTCACCGTGCCCACGGTCATGTTGCCGAGGCGGCGCGGAAACGGCCTTCCGATAGCATCCCCATTCGCGGGCACGAAGATTCGGTACTCGGGGTGGAAGCGCCGCGCGAGCCGGCGCTGGTCGTCCAGGTAGGCGTGCGACTCGGTGCCGTGCTTGGGGGCGGCGAACTCGCTCCGGATGCGGACGTCGCGGTCGCCGAGCGGCGGCTCGTCGTACTCGACCAGCTCGGTGGTGCGCGGCGCGACCGCCATCAGGGCGCGCGGCATCCGGCTATTCCTCCGAGGCGCGTGCGGCGCGGGCCTTCATGGCGGCCATCTCGGCGTTTACCGGTACGGTGCGGCCCGGGTGGCGGCGCGCCGGGTCGTGCAGCCAGCGGCCCTGGTTGTCGCGCAGCACCGGCAGGCGGGCGGCCACCGGCGGCGGGGCGGCCGCGGCGGCCGGCTCGGCGGCGTACCAATACGCCGTGGATGCCATCTCGTTGGCCAGGTGGTTGCCGTGGCCGTGCTCGATGGTCACCTTGATCTGCTCCCGGAAGCGCACCGGGTTTTCCAGGTGCAGCACGTAGCTGGTCTGGTAGCCGCCGGTGTTGTCCTCGAAGATCGATGAGCCGTTGCGCAGGAAGGCGTTGTCCTGCATGCGCCATGCCTGGTTCAGGTAGTCCTCGCTGCCGGTGCCGTGCAGGTCGGGCGGCCAGCGGTAGCCGTCCACCCAGATCATGTCGTCGCCCTCGCCCCACCAGGTGCCCTGGAAGTTGGTCACCGACAGGTTGCAGCCCAGGTAGTGCCCGCGCCCACGCGCCTCCAGGATCACGTAGTTGTTGTCCCACGCCTCCCGTTCGCGGTTGACCACGTTGGCCTCCGGCGTGTTGACGCGGATTTCGTGCCCCCAGCCGCCGAATGGGTTGGCGCGGCGGAACTCGGCGTGCAGGTATCCGCTCTCCGCACGCGGCTCGGCCAGCCGCTCGTAGTCGATGTAGAAGTACTGCAGGTGCTCTTCGTCGCTCTCGTTGACCAGCTCCACCAACGCCCGGCGCCGGAACGGCATGGGCACGTAGCTGTTCAGGGCGCAGCCTTCGTTGAAGCGGTTGTTCGACCTGGTCGACGCCGTGAACAGCGCCGACTGGTAGCTGTTGACGATGCCGTGGCCGAGGCCGAAGAAGTCGCCGAGCGGCGCCACGATGCTGGGCGCGGGCGCGTCGTCCCAGGTGATGCGCAGCAGGCACTCGCGGTAGTGGTCGCGCTGCGTGAACCACAGGTGGGTGATGACGCCGGGGCCTTCCAGGTCGGCAAGCACGCGCGCCTCCCCCGGCGCCAGGAGCCAGCGGTCCTGGTTGCGGCCGCTGGTGTCCCACGAGGAAGCCCGCCCGGTGCGGCCGCCGGTGAGGGTAGCGAGGTGATCGTACATGTGGGCGCTACTGTACGGGAGCCCTGCACCCGCGCGCAAACCGGGTAGCGTGCGGTCGCCGGCCACGCGCTGCGGTGCGCCGCGTCAGTCCATGCGGACGCCGCCGCACACGTTCATGGCGATGCCGGTGAGGTAGGCGGCCTCCGCGGAGGCCAGGAACGCCGCGGTATTGGCGACGTCGTCGGGATCGGCGACCCGGCCGATGGGGTTGCGGGCCGCGTAGCCCTCCAGGAATTGGCGCAACCGCGGCTCGGGGTCAAGGTCGGGGAGCGCGGTCATGGCGAGCGGCACGACCCGCTCGGTCTCCACCAGGCCGGGACAGATGGTGTTGACGGTAATGCCGGCCGGCGCGAGCTCCTGGGCGAGCGCCTGGGAAAACCCGATCACGGCGAACTTGGAGGCGTTGTAGGCCGAGTACCTGGCGGTGCCGGTCCTGCCGGCGATCGACGAGATGTTGATGACCCGCCCGCCGCCGCCGCGCTCCAGCATGTGGCGCGCCACCGCGCGCGAAACCAGGTAGGTGCCGCGGACGTTGGTCCGCTGAACCGCGTCAAACAGGTCAACTTCCAACTCCACGACCGGCACGCGGTCCCAACCCGCGAGCGTGCCGGCGTTGTTCACCAGGATGTCGATGCGCCCCATCTTCTCCAGCGTCTCCGCTACCATGCGGTCCACCTGCTGCGGGTCGCCGACGTCCGCCACCACGCACGCGGATCGCCGGCCGAGCGCCTCGATGGCGGACACCGCGGCGTCCAGCCCGGCCCACTCCGCGTCCGGGTAGGGCCGCGCGCTGACGTCGTTCACCACCACGTCCGCTCCCTCCTCGGCGAGCCGCCGGGCGATGGCGTAGCCGATGCCGTGCTCGCCGCCGGCGCCGGTAACCAGCGCTACTTGTCCCTTCAAGTCGTACATGAATTGTCCTCCTGTGCCGCGGGCGCCGGCGCGTGCCGGAACCGTCTTGGGATGGGGTTGCATCGGCCGGCCCCGCTACACCACGCTACTCGCGCCGTCCGCCACGGTCAACGGCCAGAGTCCTGACGGACCAACAGCCACGCGGCCGTCAACGCATGGAAGGGAGGTGGGGGTGGCGACGGTGGCGAAGTGGGTGCGGACAGGGTAGCCCTCGTCATGATACCCTGCTGATCCCTGATCGCCGGTCTTGGCACGGATCGAGTACTCATTCTGGGTCAGAGGGAACATGAGTAGCTTGAGCGCAGCGGACGATTGGCGGACCTGTGGGCCGATGAGACCAACCCGCACGCGGAACAATCTCAAACATCGCCGGGTCAAGCCGCCTCCTCCTGGAACGGATCTGGCAGAAGTTGCGGCCGCCAGCCGATACGTTGGCAGTGTCCACCACAAGGACACCCCAAGCTTCGCCGGTATGCCGCGTCGTCGTCCCTACGCAACCATCTGCCCGCGGCGATATGCCAACTGCCAGGACCTGATGGAGAGATGGCTTCGAGACGCCATTCAGGCGGGACGTACCGGAACGTGGGAGAGTGGGTATCCGCGGTACGTGTGGCACTGCGCGGACGGTGTCGTATTCGAAGCCAGACAGGGGTCACCAGGATCGGGCTCGTACCATGGCTATCCGCTCAAGCCGGAGCAACACGTAGCCGGGCTCATATGAGCATTCGCTTTCGATTCAACTGGGTGGATGCCGGGCCTTCGTCCGACAGCTTGGCGCGTGACACAATGGCGGCGCTCTCGATAGAGGCGCGGGACCAGCTGGTGACGGCGGTACTAGATCGCCGCAACCGGAGCTATCGAGATCACGTAATTGTGCCGCTGTACCATGTCGCCGAGTGGCTCATCGCCAACTGGTGGCACATCTGGTACGAGGTGGCGGATACCAGAGAACAACGAATGGAATTTGAGTTCAGACACAATCTGGCGTTCGCCGGTGACGGATTTGTCCTACCGAACCTGTACGTGGTGCCGTCGTCTGGCCGCATGCATCTGCGCTGGACAAGATCCCAGCCGCAGTACGCGAGAATCGAGTTCGTTGACGAGTCGGAGACCTATGTCGAACGTGCTCAACTCGAGCAGGAATTCCGGACGGTCATAGACGCGGTGTTGGAGCGGATTCGTGGAGTCGGTCGTCATGAACATGCGGTCGAGTCTCTCGCCGATGCGTGGGAGGCAGTCAACGCTCTGGATTCCGATGAGCAGGAATTCAGCCGCGCCGCCGCGCTCCTTGGCATTGATCCCTACGAAGTCTCTGACGACGTGGCTTCCGCCGTAATCGATTTCTGGGAAACAGTGGATCCCTCCATACGCGAAGATGCGTTGGCCAGCGCCAGCCAAGAGTCGTTGCGTTCGGTCGGACGGTGGCTGCACGACGCCTTCGACACGCTTGCTACCGCCGAGGGTGGCCGCGATTGGCCGCGCGTGCGGGACAACGTGTCGGCGAACGTCACAGGAGCGCCATGGGAGCGAGGGTATGACTTGGCCCGACGCATACGCAGCGAACTTGCCTCCGGCATTGGCAGGTTCGAGTTCGACGGGGGCGCAGGTCTCGCGCTTGGGCACGTTGCACAGGTAATGCCGTCGCTGCGTATTCACGGACTCGTGGCGGCGCACACCCCGAGCTGTGTGATCGCCCCGCGCGGTGAATCGGGGACGCGTTTTCTGCTTGCACGTGCGCTCGGGGACTACCTGGGCCGAACCGAAACAGGTGCGGCTATTCTCACTTCGTTGGCTACCGATCGCCAGGCACAAAACCGCGCGTTCGCGGCTGAGCTGCTGGCTCCCGCCGAGGCGCTTCGCGCAGCGCTCGACAGCGCCAACCCGGTGGAACCCGAGCGGGTAGATGATTTAGCCTATGAATTCGGTGTTGCAGCCGAAGTGATTCGTCGCCAGATTGAGAATCACGGGATTGCGAGCATCGCGGAGTATTGAGAGTATTGAGACTTCACCGTTGACATTGGCGTTCGGGTTGTGGCGATCACGGCCCCAGGCCGACGCACGAGTACGTAGCTGTTGAGGAGATTCGTCGAGATGCCAGTGCCAAGCGTGCCGCGACGCGCACGGCAGAAGCCCAACATCGTGTGGGTGATGTGCGACCAGTTGCGCTGGGATGCGCTCGGCTGTACCGGCACCGGCTATGTACACACTCCCAACATCGACGCCCTGGCACGCCGCGGGGTGGTGCTGCGCAACGCCTACTGCGCGTCGCCGGTGTGCTCGCCGGCGCGGGCGAGCTGGCTGAGCGGCCTCTACCCGCACGCGACCGGGCAATTGGTCAACTACGGGCCACGGCGCGCCGACCGGCCGGGCTGTCGCATGGGTGAAGACGTGGTGACCATCGCCGACGTGCTCGCCGCCGACGGCTACCGCTGCGCCAACGCCGGCGTGTGGCACCTCGGCGACGACGAGCACCCGCAGCACGGCTTCGATGACGGCTGGATCACCTACCGCTACCACCGCGACCCGAACGATCCGCTGGTGCGCTACTTTGCCGACTGCGGCGTGGCCAACCCGTACCGCCACGGCGCCCCGGAGGTGCAGCGCTACGGTCCCAACACGCTGCCGTTCGGCACCATCGCCGATCCGCGCCAGCAGCGCACCACCTGGACCGTGGATCGCGCCGTCGAGATGCTCGACGACCTGGCCGGCGCGCCCTTCTTCCTGCTGTGCGGGGTGAAGGATCCGCACCCGGAAATGATGGTCATGCCGGAACTGCTCGCCCGCTACCCGGAAGACGAAGTGCCGCTGCCGGCCACCCGCCACGACCCGCTGCATGGCAAGCCGCGCTACCAGCACGATGCGAAGTTCCGCATCCCGCCCGGTACGCTCGACGACCGCTCCTACCGGCGCATGCTGGCGTACTACTACGCCCTGATCACGCATATCGACGCCGAGATGGGCCGGCTGCTCGGCCACCTGCGGCTGCTCGGCGTGGCCGATGACACGGTCGTGGTGTTCAGCAGCGACCACGGAGAGATGCTCGGCGACCACGGCTTCGTGGAGAAGTGCCTGATGTACGAGGAGTCGGTGCGCGTGCCCTGCATCCTGGCGTGGCCGGGCGGGTTGCCGGGCGGCGGCGAAGTGCACTGCCCGGTCGGGGGAGTGGACCTGATGCCGACCCTCCTGGAACTGGCCGGGGCGCCCGTGCCGGCGCCGCTGGACGGCAGGTCGCTGGCGGCCGCGCTGCGCCGCGGCGCGGAGCCGAAGCCGGCCCCGGTGCTGGCCGAGATCGCCGCCATCGCCGGCGAGGAGGCGATGGACCACGGCAACCTGGCGCCGGACCAGCTCGCCGCGCACGTGATGATGCGCGAAGGACACTGGAAGTACGTGCGCAACCGGCACGACATCGACGAGCTCTACCACCTGGGGGACGACCCGCACGAGATGCACAACCTGGCTGACGCCGCCGAGCACGCCGGGAGGGTGGACGAAATGCGCCGCCGGATCGCCGCCGTGGTGCGCACCACCGGTCCCGGACCGTACGCCTGGTGCGCGTGAACCGCGGGTCCCCGGCGCCGATCACCGCGCATCACGCCACGTTGCACTGCGGCGGCCGCTGTGGCACCATTGTACCCATGAAGTGGGAGTCCGCGTGTCGGTAGAAGCTCATCGCACCGTGCTGATGCGTTTCCATGAAGAGGTGTTCAACCAGCGCAACCTCGCGGTCATCGACGAGGTGCTGCACCCTCGCTACGCACACTACGACGCCGGCAGCAAGAGCGCCGACGAGCACAAGAGGATACTGGCCGACCAGCTCGCCGGGCAGAGCGACTTCCGGGTCGAGGTCGTGCAGACCATCGTCGAGGGCAACAGCGCCGCGGTGGAAGTGTCGCACTACCAGGGCGACCGGAAGTATCGCACCGGCGTGGCGCTGTTCACGTTCGAGGATGGCCTGATCATTAGCGACCGATTCTGGTATCGCCTTGTCTCGGAGAGCGAATCGGTGGATGCGGACCTTGTCCCGGAGGCCGGAACGGGGGCGCCGGAGACGTCTGGATAGGGCGCCGAGCGTCCCACGTACCGCACAGATGGCCGGCATGAACCGCGAGGCGCGACGCTGGACGGAGGCGAAGCGCAGTTATTGGGAGCGCGGCTGGACCGTGGTGGAGGGCGTATTCTCTGCGGAGCGGGTATCGGCGGTGGCGGAGTTGGCGCAGGAGATCGGCTACCGCGACCTGGCGCAGGTACCGGCCAACGCGGACAGCAGCTACCTGTTCGACCGCGCGGCATCGGGGCAGCTTGCGCCGCGCAAGGTCAACAACCCCTACACCCGCGACCCGCGGTTTCGCGAACTGGTGTTCGATCCGCGCCTGCGCGCCTTGCTGAAAGCAGTGATCGGCCTTCCCATGGAGTTGGCGGTGGACCAGATCCTCATGAAGCCGCCGGAGATCGGCAGCGCCAAGCCGTACCACCAGGACAACGCCTACTTCAGGTGCGATCCGGGCGATCACGTGGTGACGGCGTGGATTGCGCTCGACGACGTCGACCAAGAGAACGGCTGCCTGCGCTACATCGACGGCTCCCACCGCCAGCCGATCCTGCCCCACGAGGTGATGCCCGGCGAGCCCCACAACAAGGTGCCGCCGCCCGCGGTGATCGAGCGCCTCGTCGCCGCCACGCGCGAATCGGCCGCCCCGGTCGGCATCGGCGGCGTGGTGCTGCACCACAGCCACACCCTGCACACCTCGCACGTCAACCGGTCGCGGCGCTGGCGCCGCGGCTACGCCACGCACTGGGCAGCGGCCGATGTGACGTCGGAGAGCGGATTCGTGGAAGGCGCCTACTTCAACCGCCCCGGCTACCCGAATCCCGACCCCTGACGCTGGCCGACCGACGCGCGCAGCCATGAGCGGCATGGCACCGGACTGACTACGGGATCCGCAGCGTGCGCCGGGGCAGGCGCCCCTACGAGCCGGGTGCCGCCCAGGTCACGGTGCCCCGGCCTGCACTGGCAACCGAGTGCGTCGGTCAGTTCGTATCGGCGCGGGCGGGCCGTCGCGGGTCGGCAGGTGCCCGGCCACGAAGCCGAGTTCCTGTTCGATGCGGCGCACGTCATAGGCGCTGTCCCACTCGTGGCCGGCCTGCTCGTACCAGCTCAGGTCCACCTCTTCGCCCCACCAGCTCCGCAGCACCTCCGCCGTCGGCGCCGCCACCCACGCACGCGGCCCGGTGGTGTTCAGAATGCGCAGCCCCGGCTTCAGGGGCGACTCCACCGCCGCAGTGAAGGCGGCCACGGCGTCGGCCAGGGTCATCATGGTGATGCTGCCGAGCGCCCACTGGCCGAGCGGCCCCGGCTTCACCAGCGGGCGCGGCGCATCGTCCGGGCACACCGAACTCAACCGCATGTTGATGATGTCCAGCCCCGGGTCCTGGCGCTGCACGTAGCGGGTCAGCTCCTCCATCAGGTACTTGGAGACGCCGTAGCCGTCGCGGTCCAGGCACGGGTGCTCGTCGGGAATCGGCAGTTGCCGCGGGCGGAACGCCGTGGTCTGAAAGCCCACCGCGGCGATCGAGCTGGCGGTAACGAACTTGCGGCAGCCGCGGTGGCGCAGGTAGTGCAGCAGCGTGCGGGTGCCGACGGCGTTCACCATGATGGCCGTGTGCTCCGGCGCGCCGCCGGTCACCGCCCCCAGGTGCACGGCGCCGTCGAAGCGGTGCTCATCCAACCCGAGCAGGTCCTCGTATTGCTGGAAGTCTCCGCGCACCACGGGCACATCCAGCTCCGGCCGTCCCCGCGCCAGCGCCACCACCTCGTGCCGCTGCGCCAACTCGCGCACCAACGCACGCCCAATGAACCCGCTCGCCCCGGTCACCAGGATCTTCATGCAGAGGATTCTACCCTGTGGGCGAAGGATTGTAACTCGCGCCCGCGAACGCACACAGTCTGAGACTTGGCGGCGTCGCGTGTCGCGAAACGGAAGCGTCGACCTTGAAGCGGTGCCGATCGCCCGCGGACACCACGGACCGCATGTACGAAGCGCTTGACACACTGCGCGGAGCGACAGACTATATTCGTGCTTCCGTGCTGGGGTCAATGATAATCGACAACTTCACCGCGTTCGGACCAAGTGAATTGAAGTTCGCCGACGGGTTGAATGTCTTTGTTGGCGAGAATGGCACTGGTAAGAGCCATCTGCTGAAGCTTCCTTACTCGGTAATTGCGACTAGTGCTAGTGGAGCAAGGCGGAACAGCGGTGAGAGACCCACCAAGGGAACGTTGCAGCGTGATTTGGCACAGAAGCTGAATCAAGTGTTCCGGCCTGAATCTCTCGGGCGGCTCGCCCGACGCCAGCGGGGAAGGGCTCGTTGTGAAGTAGAAGTGCGATTCCACTGCTCTGAGCACACGTTCCGGTTCAGTTTTTCGAGCCAGAGCACAAAGGAAGTTGTCATTGACACCTGTCCCACACAGTGGGTGGATAAGGCGCCCGTGTTTCTTCCGGCACACGAGTTGCTAACAGTTTTTCCGGGATTCGTATCGATATACGACAGTCATTACTTGCAGTTCGATGAGACTTGGCGAGACACGTGTCAGCTGCTCGGTGCCGCTGCGTTGAAGGGAGTGCGAGAACAGCGAGTCGTCGAGCTACTGGAGCCGTTGGAAAAGCAGATGGGAGGACGTTTGTCACTGGATGAAAACGGACGGTTCTATCTGCGGCAACCAGGAGTAGGGAATCTAGAGATCCACCTGGTGGCCGAGGGTATAAGGAAACTTGCCATGTTGGCGAGGCTGATCGCTACCGGTTCTCTGCTTGACCAAGGCGTATTGTTCTGGGACGAGCCAGAGAGCAATCTGAACTCGAAGTTGGTCCGTGGAGTGGCGGAATCAATTCTGCAGATCTGCTCCCACGGCGTCCAGATATTCGTTGCAACTCACAGTCTGTTCTTGCTGCGGGAGCTTGAGACGCTCTTGAAGGAGGAGCGGTTCGCCGACATCGGACAACGCTACTTCGCGCTGTCGCCGAACGCTGACGGGGTTGACGTTCAACAAGGTGACAGCTTGGACGATGTCGGTCCGCTGGTGGCGCTGGATGAAGAGTTGCTGCAATCCGACCGATTCCTCGAAGCCCATCAGTAACCGATATCATGACCTGCCTCACCGAGGGCAACCTGGAGTTCCGCTTTGATTCAGATGCGGCGCACTATGATGAGTGGGCGTTCTACAGGAACCAGTTCCAGAACGTCGCCGGTGGTTCGAAGGCGGTCGACTTTATCTGCTTGGACGGCGTGGGGACGTGGCTCATCGAAGTAAAGGACTACCGAGTGCACCCACGTGTCAAACCGAGTTGTCTGTGCGACGAGGTGGCAATCAAGGTGCGAGATACTATAGCAGGGATCGCGGCCGCTCGCTGCAACGCAAATGATCCGGACGAAAAGGAGGTCGCGAAAAGAGTATTGCGAAAGAACAAATGGCTCATAGTACTGCACCTTGAGCAGCCCGGATTCCGGTCCAGGATACGACCACGAGTCATCGCTCGTGCAGACGTGGTGCAGAAGCTCAAGCGTCTGCTAAAGGCGATCGATGCCCATCCCAAAGTAGTCGACAAAGACTGTATAGCGGGGAACATGTGCTGGACGGTGGTCAGCCTACCAGTGGTGTCCGCACCGTAGCGGGGGAGCGCAACGACATCAAAGCGCACTTCGTTCGCGTTCGTAGATCGCGATCCCCCACCGGTCGATGTGGGCCTTCAGCGGGGCATGGTGGATCTGTTCGTACGCTTGCACGCCGCACTCCTGGGGGATGGCCACTTCGTCCAGGTCGAGTGAGAGGCGCCCGAGCCGGTGCCGGTCCAGAATCCCTCGGGTAGCCAGGTCGATGTCCGACCGTTCGGTGGATCGGCCGGTGGCCCGCGAGCCAAACAGGATCACCTGTTGCAGGTCGGGGTAGCGTCCGAACACGGCAACCAGCTCACGCAGCGCGCCGCTCGGCAGGTCGACCTGTCTCACGGCTCCTTCGTCTCCTGTTCAGCCATCTCGTGGCTCAGGCGAACATGCAGCTCGTTCAGCCGCTCGAGATAGCGCTCTTCGATCTCCGTGATGGTCGTTTCGAACGTAGCGCTGTCGTAGGTGTGGGACATGCGGTCGCGATCGCCGAGCATGTCGATCCATTGCTCGCCCTCGGAGATCAGCTTCGCCTGGAACGCGCGGCGGATCACGGAGCGCGGAGTTACCGGGTTCAACACGACGCCGTCGTGCTCCGGGCGGTCCTTGAGCGTGTTCCAGGCCAAATTCGAAGGTGTACTCGAAGCGCTGGATCACGCCCTCCTGCTCCAGCTCGTTCAGGGCCTCCGCGCCCTCTGTCAAGGCGTCCTGCAAGTGGCCGAATGCCCGGGAGAAGTTCTGGAACCGGTAGCGCCCCGAAATCGCCGCCTGCGGCGCCGCTTCCGGCCCAACCCGGCCTATCCTATGAGCCTGTCGTATTCCGACAGGCTCATAGGCCCAGCGAATCTCCTCCTCGGGCATGTCGACTCGGCCTGCAGAGATACGTCGCCGCCGGCTACTTGTAGTCGCGGTCGTAGGTGCTCTGCACCAGCTCCACGTAACGGTCGATGCCGATCTTGTCCAGCTCCGCCAGGTAGGCGTCCCAGTCGCCGTCAGGATCCATCTTGCCGGTCACGAACAGGGCGATGTTCTCGCGCACGAACTCGTTGATGGTGGTGCGCAGCTCGTTGAACTCCTGCTGGTCGGTCAGCGACACGAACAGCGGCGGCAGCACCATCTCATCCGGCGCGCCGTACGGCTCCTGGCCGCTCTTGGTGGCGTCGTACAGGCGCTTCTCGATGTACCAGACGTCGTCCGGGTCGGTGGTGCGGCTCTGGATGATCGCCCAGCTCGCGTGCCGCGGCGACATGTGGCTCCACGCCTGGTTCTGGCCCGGCACGCCGCGCACCATGGTCAGCTCCTCGAACAGCGCCGGCTCGTCGTCCACGCCGACCTCGCCCGGTTCCGAGTACTTCCAGTCCACGCCCTGCTCGCCGAAGTACAGGGTGAGCGTGGCCTCCTCGGCGTACATGTAGTCCGCCCAGCGGAACGCCACCTCCGGGTGCTCGGCCTCGCGGGTAATCACGAAGCGCCCGTTGCGGAAGCCGTGCGCGGGCGGAAAGAAGGGCGTGCGGCGCAGGCCGCTCGGGCCCGCGACCGGCGGCAGCAGGTAGAAGTTCCTGGTCGCCTCGCCCTCGTTGAGCGAGAACGCCGCCGGCACGCCGGCCGCGATCGCCCCGTACAGGATAGTCTCGCCCTCCACGCCCTGCTTCATCTGGTTCTGGTCCTGGGTGAAGCCCTCCTGGTCGATCAGCCCCTCCGCGTACAGCCGGCTCATCCAGCGCAGCCCGTCGCGCCAGCCGTCGGTGGTGAACGCCGCCACCACCGTGCCGCCGTCCAGGTAGAGGCGGTCGCGGGCGTCGTTGTACTCGAACGGGTTCATCAGGTAGCCGTCGAGGGTGGTATTCCAGCCGGTGGTGGCGCCGGTGAACGGTACCTCGTCCGCCTTGCCGTTGCCGTTGGGATCCTGCGTCTTGAATGCCGTCAGCACCGCGTACAGCTCGTCGGTGGTCTGCGGCACCTCCAGGCCGAGCTTGTCGAGCCAGGTCTTGTTGTACCAGACGCGCTGGCTGTAGTAGCAGTGGTAGCACAGGTCGTAGTTGCCCAGGCTGTAGATGTTGCCGTCCGGCGAGGTGCCGATCTTCCTGATCAGCGGGTTCTCCTCGAAGAACCGCTTCACCTCGGTGCTGTACTGGTCGATGAAGTCGTTCAACGGCAGGAACAGCCCCTGGCCGCCGTACAGTGCCGCCTGTTCCGGGGTGACCGCGCCGGCCCCCAGGAACACGTCCGGCAGGTCGGTGGCGCTGGTCAGCATCAGGTTGATCTTCTGGCGCGCGTCCTTGCGCGGCAGCACGTTCCACTCCACGTGGACGCCGGTCTGTTCTTCCAGCCATCCGGTGGCGTAGTTGGTGGTGAGGTCCTCCACCGTGGCGTGCGGAATCGCCGCCACGCGCAGGGTCACCGGCTCATCCACGATCGGCAGCACGCCGGGCGCCGACATCATCACGCCGGCGGCCCCCGCCTCCTCCTCGCCGGCCGCGAACGCGGCCCCGGCAGCGCCCAGGCTCAACAGGGCGGCGATCGTCCCAACCGCAATGGTCCTCGAATACAGCATCTTCGGTCCCTCCTCGGGATGTTCTGAGCGTCGATCATAGTGCGGGCGCTCACCGGGCGGCAACCTCGCGCATGGTCGCTCATGGGCCGCGGCGGCTGCGCAGCCGTTTACTCAGCGCCTGGTGGCTGACCCCCAGGAGGGCGGCCGCGCGCGACTGGTTGCCGCCGGTACGCCGCAGCGCTTCGGCCGCCAGCAGGTCGCCGATCTCCTTGAGCTGCGGCAGCCTGCCCCCGAACCTCAGGTCAGGCCCGCCGGCCGGGGGTTCGGCAGGCGGCGGGTCCGTCGCGGTCGCGCCGGGTAGCGCGGCGAGGTCGCCCGCGCTGAGGACGTCGCCCTGCACCCGGTACACGGCGTCGATGATCAGGGAGCGCAGCTCGCGTACGTTGCCCGGGAACGGGTGCCGGGCGAGCCGCGCCACCACGTCGCCGCCCACCTCCACTGCCCCGCGGCCCCGGCTGCGCGCGGCTTCCTCCACGAAGCAGGCGACCAGCAGCGGCAGATCGTCCTGCCGCTCGCGCAGCGGGGGCACGTGCACGCTGTGGGTGTTCAGCCGGTAGAACAGGTCGCGGCGAAACGTGCCCGCTTCCACTTCGCGGGCCAGATCCTGGTGCGTGGCGGCCACCACGCGCGCGGCGGCGCGGCGCGGAACGTCGGAGCCGAGGGGGTAGTACTCCCGCTCCTGCAGGAGCCGCAGCAGCTTCACCTGCGACGCGGTGCTCAGGTCGCCGATCTCGTCCAGGAGCAGCGTGCCGCCGGCGGCGCGTTCGATCATGCCGCGCCGTTCGGCCGCAGCCCCGGTGAATGCTCCCTTGCGGTGCCCGAACAGCGCATCCGAGAACAACGTGTCGTCCAGCCCCGCCAGGTTGACCGCCACCAACGCCCCGCCGCGGCCGCTCAGCCGGTGCAGCGCGTCGGCAAACAACTCCTTGCCGACGCCGCTCTCGCCGGTGATCAGGACCGGCTCCGGGCTCGGCGCGATCGCTTCCAGGTAGGAGAACAGCGCGAGCATGGTCGCATTGTTGGTGGCGATGCGCGCGAACGCCTCCGGGTGCTCCAGTCCGCGATGGATCAGGCGGTGCTTGAGCCGCGAGATCTCGGCGCGGAGACTGCCCTGCTCCAAGGCCCGTCCTACTGCCTGCGCGAAGGCATCCTGCTCCAGCGGCTTCAGCACGAAGTCGTACGCGCCGAGCTTCATGCACTGCACCGCCACCGCCACGTCGTTGGTGCCCGTCACCACCACGACCGGGATGTCCGGCCGCGCCAACCTGAGGCGCTCCAGGATCTCCTGCCCCGAGGCGCCGGGCATCGCCAGGTCGAGCAGGATCAACCGCGGGTCGTGCTCATCCAGGAGCCGCATCACCCGGGTGCCGTCGGCGCACAGCACGACGTTGTGCAGGCCGAGCGTGAACAGCAGCAGCTCGGTGCTCTCCAGCACGTCCACCTCGTCGTCCACCACCAGGATCGGCCGCTCGCCGGCGGCAGCGTAGCTCGGGCGCGCCATCAGGTCTCCCGCGCGCCGGCGATGGGCAGTCTGGCGGTGGCCGTGGTGCCGGCCCCGCGCTGCGAGGCGAAGGAGAGGCTGCCGGAGTGCTCGCTCATGATGTGACGCGAGACGTACAGGCCCATGCCGGTCCCGCCGCGTTCCGTACGCGTGGAGAAGAACACCTCGCCGGCACGGGCCAACGTGTCCGGCTCCATCCCGGCGCCGTCATCGGCCACTGCCAGCTCGACACCATCGCCGGTCGCGCGCGTGGTGACGGTGATGCCCGCGCCGCTGCCCGCGTGGCCGGCGTCGCGCGCTTCCCGGATCGCCTCGACCGCATTCGACAACAGGTTCACCAGGACCTGTTCGAGTCGTTGCGCGTTGCCGGCCACCGGCGGCAGTGAGGGTGCCAGCCTGGTCCGCAACGGGATGTTGCGGCGCCTGATCTGGTGCCCGAAGACGACCAGCGCGGCGTCGACCACGCCGTTCAGGTCCACCTTGTCCCGGTATTCCGCGCGCGTACTCCGGTAGAATCTCCTGAACTCGGTGACGATGCCGGCGATACGCTCGGCGCTGTGCACGATGCCGGCGATGGCGCGCCGCATGCGATCGCGCACCACCGGGTGGGGCAGGTCGCCGATGAATCCATCGCCGCCGCCCTCCGGGGCGCCGTCCAGGATCGGCACGGCGTGTTCGTAGTAGGTGCGCAGGAACGCGGCGTTCGCGGCTATGGCGCTGTTCGGGTTGGCGATTTCGTGGCTGAGGCTTGCCGCCATGGTGCCGATCGATACCAGCTTGTCCGCCTCCACCAGCTTCTGCATCTGCCGCTCCCGGTGTTGGCGCATGCGGTCCAGCCGGATGGAGGTGGCAAGTGAGAGACAGGAGATCTGGCCCAGTACTCCCCAGTACATCGCGTAGCGCGTCGCCAGGTTGTCGGCAAGCACCTGGTCTTCGCGCAGAAGCTGCACCCAGGCACCGGCCGATACCAGGACCCACCCCACCAGGTACAGCCCGGCGAAGGGCGCCCTGCGCACGGCGCAGATGGTCCCGACCGCCAGGAGGATCGGCAGGTGGACAAGCCCGATGAACGGCAGCAGGAACTGGACGGGATAGGTGGACTGCACGGCGCCGAGGATGGCGACCCACAGCAGCAGGTTGACCGTGTCGAACACGATCACGCCAACGAGGACGCGGTCCGCGACCGGAAGGTCCTTCCTGGTCGCAAATACGAGGCGCGAGAACTGGGTCAGCCACAACATCAGCAGGAGCGAGAAGGCGAGCGACAGGAGGTTGTTGACCAGGGGCAGGCGGCCCCCGAGCACGTGGCGGTAGAATAGTCCCTCGGCGACCGCGAGCACGCCGATGAACGACACGAGCACGAGCGCGTAGGCGAGGTAGCTCGGTTCGCGCAGCGAGAGGGCGAGCAGCAGGTGGTAGAGGGCGAGGATCGCCAGCACGCCGAAGAAGACGCCGAGGATGAACGGATCGCGCGGCTCGCGCCACACCTGGACGGTCTCACCGGGGGCCTGCGCCAACAACTGCCAGATCGTTGCCATCAGCGGCGTGCTTCCATTGGGCGGGTGATCTTAGCACGCCCCACCCACCCTGGCCCGCAACATCGGTTGCGCATCGTGCCGCCGGTGCAACCGCGGTTGCCCGCGGGCGGGCGCCGTCCAAGCTCTCGCGATACTCACAAGTCGCTGTCCTGAAATCAGTTGCGTCCTACCAACAGCGCCTGGCACGGTTCTTGAAATGGCGTTCTGCGAGGAGGCGGAACGATGCAAACAGTTCCCGGCGCATACGCGCTGATCACCGGGGCAAGTCAGGGGTTGGGCAGGGCGCTGGCCGAGGAGTGTGCCCGGCGCAGGATGCACGTGCTGCTGGTCGCGCTGCCGCGGACCGGCCTGCGCGAGCTCGGCGCCGAGATCGCCGCCCGGTTCGGCGTCGAGTCGCACTACCTGGAACAGGACCTGACCGATCCGTCGGGACCGGAGCAGGTCGCGCACTGGGTCGCGGCTCACGGCTGGAACCTGCGGGTGCTGATCAACAACGCCGGCGTGAGCACGCATGGTCTGTTCGAGGATACCTCGCTGGCGAGCAACGAGCGGGTGATGAACCTCAACATGGCCGCGGTGGTCAGGACCACGCACCTGCTGATCCCGACCCTCAAGTCGCACCGGCCGTCGTACATTCTGAACGTGGCGAGCCTGGCTGCCATGGGTCCCATGCCGTACATGCCGGTCTACGCGGCATCCAAGGCGTTCGTGTTCAGCTTCACGCTCGCGCTGCGCGAGGAGCTGCAGCGCTCGGGGATCCGGGTCAGCGTGCTGTGTCCCGGCGGCATGCCGACCAACGGCGACGCGGCGCGGCGCATCGGCGCCAATGGGTGGGGCGGCAGGCTCTCCGCGGTACGCCCCGGGCGCGTCGCCAGGATCGCGCTGGCGCGCACGCTGCGCGGTCGCGCGTGCATCATCCCGGGCTGGCTCAACAGGATCGTCGCCGTGGTGAGCAGCGTCACGCCGCGCACGCTGTTCACCCGTTCCGCCGGCAGCCAGTTCGAGCGCGCCGAGCTGCGCCTGCAGCGCAGGAGCCCGGCGCCGCAACCGGCCGTGTCGGGCTGAGCACGGCCGAGCAGGAGGAAGCGATGAACAGGATGAGCACCATGAGTGCGAAAGACGCCGCGCGGCGGGCTGGCACGCCTGCCACGAACGGCGCCGATCGGCACAGCGACGCCGCCCCGGCCCGGCACGAGGCGGGAGTGGGGTGCCGCTCTACGCGTCCAGTGCGGCCGGCGTCGACCGCCCGGAACATCCTCGTCACCGGGGCCAGCAGCGGCATCGGCCGCGCCATCGTCGAGTACTTGGCCGCGCGCGGCGACCGCGTGTTCGCGGGCGCGCGCAGCGACCGGGCCATCGGCGAACTCGGCCGGCTGCCGAACGTGGTGCCGGTGCGGCTGGACGTGACGCAGGCCGAGAGCGTGGATGCGGCGGTCGCCCACGTGTGCGGGCTGACCGACACCCTCGATGCGCTGGTGAACAACGCCGGCTCGGTGGTAGCGGGGCCGCTGATCGACGTCACGCCGGAGGCGATGAGCGCGCAGTTGGAGGTCAACCTGGTGGGCGTGCACCGGGTCACGCGCGCGTTCTTTCCGCTCCTGCTTGCGGCGAAGGGCCACGTCGTGAACATTTCATCGACCGGGGGCCGGGTAGCGCTGCCGTTCATGGGGCCGTACGTGGCGAGCAAGTTCGGCCTGGAGGCGTTCTCGGACTCGCTGCGGCGCGAACTGGCGCCGTGCGGGGTGCAGGTGAGCGTGATCCAGCCGGGCGCGATCCGCACCCCGATCTGGGACAAGACCGACCCGCACGACGCGCGCCTCGACGGCTCGATCTTCGCCGCCCGGGCGCGCGCCTTCGGCCGCCTGATGCTGGAGCGCGCCCGCACCGGCGGCCGCCCGCCGGACACTATTGCACGGGCCGTGCACCGGGTGCTCGGCAGCCGCCGGCCGCGGCCGCGCTACCTCGTGACCGAGGCCAACCTCATGACCCGCGTCGCCGGCCTCCTGCCGGACCGTTGGCTGGACTTCGCCATCAGCCGCGCCATCCAGGGCGGCTCGCAATGAGCGGCTTCAGCCTGGATCTGGCTGCGTTCCTGCAGCGGTGGGCGGCGACCGTCTCCGCGAGGAGTTGACTAGTCGATCCAGATGTCGACGCGGAAGCCGCGGTCGCCGTCGGCGACCTCCAGTACCGTGCCCACGGTACCGGCGGCGATCGCCTCCTGAACCCGTTCCAGGTCGTCCGCGGAGATACCGGCGTCCGCCAGCTCCGCGGCGATTTCCTCCTTCGCCGCGAGCCGCGCCGCGAACTTGGCGAGCGCCGCCGGCAGCGTGAGGTGTACGCGCTGTACACCGGTGGCCGAGTCGGTTACCTGGATGTGTAACCTGCCGCTTCCGCCGCCATCGGGCCGGGCGGGCGCAACGGGCGCCTCCCGTACCGCGTCGAGCAGCCGCGCCGCCTCGGCCGCGGAAATCTTCCCCTCCTCCAACAGGGAGAGAATCTGCATCCGTTCCTCTTTGATCATGTGTCCTCCCTTGGCGCCGGGCTGGCGACCTCGCTCACCGGCCAATCCGGCCGGCGTCAGCCGCCGGCGGCGTACTGCTGCAGAGCGCGTACCGCCCAGTAGCCGAGCGTGGCCGGCCAGAACGCCCCGGAGATGATCGCCATCGGCAGCGATGCCGTCGCCGCCGCGGCGATGCCGACGCCGATGCCGACCAGAATATACGTACCGCCGCTGACGCTGGTGGTGAAGTGCCCGCCCTGCCTGCCGTTGGTCATGGTTCCAGGGGTACCGGACCGCCCCGCCAACGTCAATCAGCCGGTAGTCGCCGGTCGCGGCGGTTGGGCGGCAGCGCCGCGGGGCTGATAGAATGGCCGGCATGGCTGACGTGAGGATGGCAGCGGCGCGTTCGGTGGGGCGGCGCCGCGGACGGCTGCTGGCGCGGATTCGCGGCAACTGGCAGCTCTACCTGATCCTGTCGGTCCCCATCGCCTTCTTCGTCATCTTCCACTACCTGCCGATGTACGGCGCGCAGATCGCGTTCCGGGAGTTCATCGCGATCAAGGGCATCTGGGGCAGCCCGTGGGTGGGCGTCGACCAGTTCCTGAAGTTCTTCCGCTCCTACCAGTTCACGCGCGTGGTGGGCAACACCGCCGGCATCGCCGTCTACACCCTGGTGGCGGGGTTTCCGATCCCGATCATCCTGGCGCTGCTGATCAACAACTCGGAGGCGCCGCGCTTCAAGAAGACCGCGCAGATGGTCACCTACGCGCCGCACTTCATCTCCACCGTGGTGATGGTGGGCCTGCTGCTGCAGTTCCTGTCGCCCCGCTACGGCGCGGTGAACGCGCTGATCAAGGCGCTCGGCTTCGAGCCGGTGCACTTCATGGGCGAGGCCGGCATGTTCTGGAGCGTGTACGTGTGGTCGGGCATCTGGCAGGAGGCGGGCTGGGGCACGATCATCTTCCTGGCGGCGCTGGCGGGCATCGATCCGACCCTGCACGAGGCGGCGATCGTCGACGGGGCGAGCAAGCTGCAGCGCACCTGGCGCATCGACGTGCCCGGCATCCTGCCCACCGCCGTGGTGCTGCTGATCCTGCGCATGGGCCAGCTCATGAACGTCGGTTTCGAGAAGGCGCTGCTGATGCAGAACCCGCTCAACCTGCAGGCCTCCGAGATCATCCAGACGTTCGTGTACAAGATAGGCATCGAGTCCAACCTGCCGGCGTATTCCTACTCGTCGGCGATCGGCCTGTTCAACTCGGTGATCAACTTCGCGCTGATCATCACCGTCAACGAGATCGCCAAGCGGGTGAGCAACACCAGCCTGTGGTGAGGCGGGGAGAACCGTAGCGATGGCCATCGAACGCAGCCGCGGCGACCGCGTCTACCAGTGGTGCAACAACGCGCTGCTGGCACTCGCCATCGCGGTGGTGCTGTATCCGCTGATCTACGTGCTGTCGGCGTCGTTCAGCTCCACCCGCGCGGTGCTCGGCGGGCGGGTGTGGCTGTGGCCGGTGGAGCCCACCCTGCTCGGCTACCAGACCATCTTCGACTACGCGCTGATCTGGCGCGGCTACGCCAATACGGTCTTCTATACCTTCTTCGGCACCATCATCAACGTGGTGCTTACCATCATGGCCGCCTACCCGCTGTCGCGGCGCGACCTGGTGGGCCGCAACTTCTTCATGTTCCTGATCACCTTCACCATGATTTTTTCCGGCGGGCTGATCCCGACCTACCTGCTGGTGCGCGAGCTGGGGATGATCAACACGCGCTGGGTGATGATGATTCCCAACGCCGTCGCCGCCTGGAACGTCATCATCACCCGCACCTACTACCAGACCACCATCTCCGACGAGCTGCTGGAGGCGGCGCAGCTCGACGGTTGCAGCGACGCCCGCTTCATATGGCAGATCGTGGTGCCGCTGTCGGGCGCCATCACGGCGGTCAACACCCTGTTCTACGCCGTCGGCCACTGGAACGCGTTCTTCAACGCCTTCATCTACCTCAACGACGACCGCCTGTTCCCGCTGCAGATCGTGCTGCGCGAGATCCTGATCGCCAACGACATCGACCTGGAGCTGACCGGCGACGTGATCGACGACGAGGCGCGCCAGGGCCTGCGCGAGCTGCTCAAGTTCTCGCTCATCGTGGTGGCCAGCGTGCCGGTCCTGATGATGTACCCCTTCGTCCAGAAGTACTTCGTCCGCGGCGTGATGATCGGCTCCATCAAGGGCTAGCCGGCAAGCCGGCGTCCGGCGGCGGGGCGTGGTCGAGGACGTGGGTCATCAGCGACGGGATGCCGGCTGTCCAGACGACCGGCGGCAGTTGGCCGGGCGGGGTCCATATGTAACCCAGCCGGTTCAATTCCTCGCGCGCGGCCAGCCGGGCAGCGGCGTCGGCGCCGGTCGTGGCCAGGGCCGCGTCGATGGCGTGGTCGGAAGCGGCGGCGCCGGACTGGAACAGCGGCGCCGTCGCCACGGCCGCGGGCAGCAGGCCGCGCCCCTCCAGTTCCCGATAACGGTCCTGGTAGTAGTCCGTAACCCTGGCGGCCACGTCGGCGCGCGCAGCGTCCGCGTGCGCGGTGGTCAGCCGCGTCGCGCCGGTGGCCAGGCGCTGTTGCCACACGGCGCGCCCCCAAACCTGGATGAAGTACGGGTAGCACTGGCTGTCCTCGACTACCGCATCGACGGCATCGGCGTCGATCGCCACGCCGTGGGCGCGCAGCGGCTCGATCAGGGCGGCGCGGGCGGCCGCGGCGCTCAGCAGACCGATGCCCAAGCGGCCTTCGTCCAACCGGCTCCAGAAGGACGCGTTCATGGCGCCGAGATGCGCCGCCAAGCCCGGCGTGCCGGCGAGCACCAGCAGGAACGGGGCGTCGCCGCGCACCTGTTGACTGGCGTTGAGCAGCGCTCTGCCCACCCCGAGATCCAGCGTGTGCGCCTCGTCGAGCAGCACGGCAAGCGGTTTCTTGCGGCACCGGGCGGTCAATTCCGCCCGCAGGTTCCGCACGCCTCCGGACGGCGGCGCCCATTCGACCGAACCCACGGCCGCCACACCCACCTTCCGGGGCAGCAGTTTCATCACCGCGGACGACGGCGACAGGACGTCGATCAGCGCTTCCCGCGTGGAGATGTCGTCGGGCGTCGCGGCCACCACGTCCACCTCCGTGGCGTGGTCGCGGCAGGTGCGCTCGAACCAGTTGATCAGCACGGTCTTGCCGTTGCCGCGCGGCCCGGTCAGGACGACGTCGTGCGGCGGGGACGTCCCACCGAGCAGGTCGGCCAGACACCGGGTCAGTACTGCCTGCTCCCGTTCGCGCCCGGTAAGCGCCGGCGGCATGGCACCCGTGCCGGGGGTGAATACGCGCTGTTGCGCCCCCTTCATGCCGACGGAGACAACGACACCGCGGCAACTCGCTTCACACGAGAAGCCGAATCCGTGGTCAAGCTTCGTGACACCGAGGCAAGCGATCGAGCCATCAGATTGTCGTCCATGGTGGATCATCGGCCAAGCCAGGTCAAGCTCAACCCGGCTCAGCCCGGCTCAGCCCCGCGGGGCGCGCCGCGATCCTCGCCATCGAGGGCTGACGCAGAAGAGCTCGCGATGCGGGGTCCGTCCGGGCCGTCCTCCGCGGCATTATGTTGAATCGCCCCCGGCATTTTGGTAGGGTTTCAAGCGCCCCGCCACGATGAACGGCTCAGCCGACCGGCTGGCTGCATGGAGTGTTTCGGCGACTGGTTGCCGGACGGGTGGGTGGCCCGCCGCGGCGCCCCGGTGCTCATGCACGAGAAGCTCATGCGCAAGTTCGGTGTCCCGCCGAAACCGATGCCCACGCTGGAGCTCCACAACCGGACCGGCCAGTTCGTCAAGCTCGAACCGCATGCATTATGGATCATCGGCAACAACGGACGGGTCGACGTGAGACGCGACGGCCGCCGCTTCCTCATCGTCGATGCGGCCGACAACTTCGAGGAACCGGACTGGCAGGTGGCTCGCGACGACCAGCGGCGCCGCCGCGAGTCCGTCACGCGCGATTGGCTGATACGGTTCCTGGGGTGAGCGACCTTCAGGCCATCGCGGAATCCTACCAACGGATCGACAGCTATCTCGGAGACTTGCGCGATAGCTGTGACGCAGCCGGAGAGGCCGATAAACGCGACCGCGTGGCGCGCGAGCAGGAACTGAACGACCAAGCTTACTTCGTTCTTGCCTGGGGTCAGTTGGAGACGGACATCGACCAAGCCTGCCGCGCTGCCGCTGGTCCTCGAGAAGGGCAGCGGCGAATGAAGCGAACCGTGCAGCTCTACAGCGTGCGCAACCAGATCGCCCACGGCACTCTTCTCTCCGAACGCATCGACGTGTCCAGCGAGATACAGGACTTCTTTCGTATTCGGTCATCGCTCGCGCGGGAGTGAGCGACGCGGAGAGGCGGACGACCCGGCTGAGAGTGAGCCGTTCGGCCGTGGGGTTGGCGGCTATCCCGCGAGCGGCCTCGTGCTGTGCAACCGGTCGGTCGACCGGTGACAGGGAGACTGTCGATTTATAAGTGCTTACTGTCTTGATGGTGGGCAACTGCTTTTCTATATACGAGATTCCAACCGAGATTAAGCGATAAGGCACTCGACTGGGGTCACAGTGACAGTTCGACGAGGGGAGAAGCTGACGATTTCGGAGTTTCGAGGTAAGCGTCCGATGTCGCGGCACCGAGAAACTCAGCGACGCCGAGCGCCAGCAGCTGCGGCTGTTCTATGACGATCACCGGTGGCCGGTCGCGCGTCAGTTACGCCAGCGCTACGACTTCTCGACGGTCAACGACAAGCTCGAGACACTGGAGCGGGAGTTCGAAGCCTACTGCCTGATTGAGCTCGAGGGAACGCTGGAGCGCCATCCCGACCTGTTTCCCGAAGCGGCGCGACAGCGCTTCCTGGCGCCTCGCCGGGGTGCGGACGTTGCAGCCGCCGGCACTACCGTCAGCCCCATCGCGGTTCCCGAGTGGACCAGGCGAACTGAAGGTACGGCTCGCCGTCGCCACCGCTGTGCTGGCCTCCTTTCCATTCTTTCCTTCCCCGATCCTTGCCGGGAGACTGGGGGTGGGGTAGGATGCGCGCCCGATGGGGCTGCCTGCCGACACCCTTGACGCGCCGCGGGTGCGGCGTTCGCTGTGGCGTGACGCGCGCGTCAACTGGCAACTGCACCTGCTGCTGCTGCTGCCGCTGATCTACCTGCTCATCTTCAAGTACGTGCCGATGTGGGGGGCGCAGATCGCGTTCCGCGACTTCTTCGCCGTCAAGGGCATCGTCGGCAGCCCCTGGGTGGGCATGGCCAACTTCGACCGTTTCTTCGAGTCGCCGCAGTTCTGGACGGTGCTCAGGAACACGCTCGGGCTGTCCGCCTACCAGATCGCCGCCATGTTTCCGATCCCGATCGTCCTGGCGCTGGCGCTCAACAACGTCGAGCACCGCCGCTTCAAGAAGACGGTGCAACTGACCACCTACGCCCCCCACTTCATCTCAACGGTGGTGATGGCGGGCATGATCATGCGCTTCCTGTCGCTGCACACCGGCGTGGTCAACAACGCGCTGGCCGGGCTCGGGCTGGAGCGGATCTCGTTCATGAGCAGCCCGGATCTGTTCCAGTCGGTGTACGTGATCTCCGGCATCTGGCAGAATGCCGGCTGGGGCACGATCATCTACCTGGCGGCGCTCGCCGGCGTCGACCCGCAGTTGCACGAGGCGGCGATCGTGGACGGCGCCTCCAAGCTGCAGCGCACCCGGCACATCGACGTGCCGGGCATCCTTCCGGTGGCGATCATCCTGCTGATCCTGGAGACCGGGCGCATCATGCAGGTGGGTTTCGAGAAGGCGTTCCTGCTGCAGACGCCGCTCAACCTGACCACGTCCGAGGTGATTCAGACCTACGTGTACAAGATCGGGCTCGCCTCGCCGGTGCCGGACTACTCGTTCGCCACCGCTATCGGCCTGTTCAACTCGGTGATCAACCTGGCGCTGATCCTGGTGGTGAACTGGATCGCGCGCCGCCTGAGCGACACCAGCCTGTGGTAGCCCGCGAGTCCGCCCTCGACCTGCACCGCGTGGTGCGCCGGCGCATCGGCAAGAGCCGTGTCGACCGGATCTTCGACGGCTGCAACTACGCCTTCCTGGCGCTGGTGCTGGTCGGCGTCGCCTATCCGCTGATCTACATCGTCAGCGCTTCGCTCAGCGCGCCGCAGGCGACCATCGGCGGGCAGGTGTGGCTGCTGCCGGTGAACCCGACGCTGCGCGCCTACGAGGCGATCTTCGAGTACCGCAAGGTGTGGATCGGCTACGGCAACAGCCTGTTCTACGCATCGGTGGGCACCGCCATCAACATCGTGCTCACCGTGATGGCCGCCTACCCGCTGTCGCGGCCCGACTTCAAGGCGCGCCACATCTACATGGCGCTGCTGGTGTTCACCATGCTGTTCAACGGCGGCATCATCCCCAACTACCTGCTGGTGCGCGACCTGGGCATGCTCAACACGCGCTGGGCGATGCTGCTGCCGCAGGGCCTGCTGGTGTGGAACGTGATCATCACCCGCACCTACTACCAGACCACCATCAGCTCCGGCCTGCTGGAGGCGGCGCGCATCGATGGCTGCAGCGACCTGCGCTTCGTGTGGTCGATCGTGGTGCCGCTGTCGGGGGCCATCACGGCGGTCAATGCGCTGTTCTACGCCGTGTTTCACTGGAACACCTTCTTCGACGCGTTCATCTACCTGAACAAGGAAGAGCTGTACCCGCTGCAGATCTTCCTGCGCGCCATCCTGATCATCAACACCGTGGAGGCGGAACTGATGGATCCCAAGGAGCTGGAGGCGCTGGAGGGGATGCGCGACCTGCTGCAGTTCGCACTCATCATCGTCGCCAGCCTGCCGGTGCTGATCGCCTACCCGTTCGTGCAGAAGTACTTCGTCCGCGGCGTGATGATCGGCTCCCTCAAGGGATGATCGGCATGCCGCGGGCACCGGTGATATAATAGAGCCTCACCGCGCCGGCTTGCGGCGCGAGCACTTCAACAACACGGCGGACGTGACAAGGACCGCCAGAAGGAGGGAGTCGCATGACACGACTCTACGCGATCATGGGGGCCGCACTGCTGTTGCTGGCTCCCGCAATGGCATTCGCCGGCGCCGAGGGAGAGGGTTCCGGCGCCGCGATGGACGCGCTGTCGGCGCCCGGAGTCTACCCGATCAGCGATGAGCTGATTACGGTGACGGCGTTGGCCAACGTCGATACGCGCATCCAGGACATCACCACCAACTACGCGGTGACCTGGCTGGAGGAGCAGACCAACGTCCATATCGAGTGGGACCAGGTCACCGGCTCCGACGCCGCCCAGAAGATCAACCTGGTGCTGGCCGCCGGCTCCGACCTGCCGGACATGATCATCAACTCCGGCATCACCACCGAGCAGCAGTTCCTGTACGGCTCGCAGGGGTTCCTGGCGCCGCTGGAGGGACTGATCGAGGAGCACACCGTCGAGCTGAAGCGCATCTTCGCCGAGGACCCGCACGTGCCGCGCCAGCTCACCGCGCCCGACGGCCACGTCTACGCGCTGTCGGTGCGTCCGGTGGCCTACCACTCCACGCTGTCGCAGAAGCTGTGGATCAACGTCGAGTGGCTGGAGCGGCTCGGGCTGGAGATGCCCACCACCACCGATGAGCTGCGCACCGTGTTGGCGGCGTTCCGCGATCAGGATGCCAACGGCAACGGCGACCCGGGCGACGAGATCCCCTACTCCGGGCTGATCCGCTACTGGCGCAGCAGGCCCGGCGCGTTCGTGATGAACGCGTTCATCTATGACGACGGCTTCGGCGATCCCACCAACTCGCACCGCATGGTGGTCAACGACGGCATCATCTCGCCGGCGTTCACCACCGACGAGTGGCGTCAGGGCCTGACCTACCTGAACGGCCTGTACAACGACGGTCTGTTCGACGGCGAGGCGTTCGTGATGGACCGCAACCAGCTCCACACCCTGAACAACGGCGGCGTGGAAGGCGTCGCACGGGTCGGCGCCCACCAGGCCGGCACGCCGTGGGGGGCGCTGGCGCCCGGGGGCACCATGCACCGCCAGTACCGCGCCGTACCGCCGTTGATCGGTCCGAACGGCGCCCAGTTCACCGCGTTCTACCCCAAGAACCAGCGTGGCTCCAAGTTCAGCCTGACCACGGCTGCGACCGACCTGGAGCAGGTGGCGATCATCAAGTTCTTCGACTTCGTGCATCGTACTGACGAAGCTCGCATGGTGCCGTGGTTCGGTCCCGAGGGCGAAGGCTGGCGCTGGGCGGAAGAGGGCGAGATGGCCTACACCGGCGAGACCGCGCTGTGGAAGCAGATCCAGCTCTACAACACCGCCCACAACCACAAGCTTGGCCACATGTTCCCGAGCTACTTCGAGGAAGGGTTCTTCGACCGCCAGGTGCCGGCGTCCGACGATCCGCTGTCGATTGAGCCCCGCCTGTACTGGGAGACCATCGAGAAGTACGAGGGGCACCAGCCGGACGAGATCGTACGCCCGCTGATCCACGAGTTCGACGAGGGCCGCGAGTACGGCCAGTTGCGCGCGCCGATCAACGAGTTCGTCGAGCAGAGCTTTGCCCGCTTCGTGACCGGCGACCTGGACGTCAACTCCGACGCCGACTGGAATAACTACCTGGAGCAGTTGGAGGCGCTCAAGCTGAGCCGGTTCGTGGAGATCCTGCAGATCGCCTACACGCGCATGTACGGTTAGCAGCCCGTGGCGGCCCCGGCTCGGCCACCCGACCCGGGGCCGGTGCTGCGTCCGGCTTCCCGGCCGCACCGCCGGCGTCGGCGCCGAGTTGCCCGAAGGTGCGGCCGAGGACAGCATCGACGTGCCGGCCGCACTGACCGGCGGCGAGCGGATGTCCGGCACGGCGCCGCCTCGGACCGAACTGATCCACCACTCCGGCGCCGGCGTGTTCGCCCTGCGCCGCGACGAGGACGATGCGCGCTGGAAGATGATCTTCGAGTGCAGCGGAGACGGCCGCGGCGACGGCCCGCTCCCCGGCAGCACCGGCCAGCTCTACGATTTGAGCCGCGACCTCGCCGAAACCACCAACCTGTGGCACCGCCAATCCGACGTAGTGCACGCTCTCAGCGCCCGTCTCGAGGCCCGGCGCTGCTTCTCGAAGCGCCGTCTCGTTGACCCGAGTTTGTAAGCGATGTCCCTGATGGGACATGCTCAGACCCACTTGTCCGTGGATCCGCTTCACTTCCGCTGGGCCATTTGCTTCAACACGTTGCGCCGGCGTATCTCCACGTCGGCGCCGTCCAATGCCGGATCTCGGGGCGAGACCTCTTCAAGTTCGGCTCTAAGTTCGCGCGCCACTATTGACTCTCCTTGATCGTCAGCGACAAGGCGCAGGTACCGGTCGAGTGTCTGTACGAACTTGTTGTTGGCGGGACGAGAACGAACTCCCATCACGGTCAAAAGCACGTCGCCGGATTCAGCCCCATAGGTGGGGGCCGACGCATGGCCGGCGACAATCGTGCCACTCGCCCGGCTGAGCTCCACGACTCGTTCCGGCAGAACCGTGGTCAACACCTGCGGGCTGTGCGTGGACACGAGGAATTGGGTGTTTGGAAATGTACGCAGCAAGTCGTCGAGGACTCTCTGCTGCCACTCAGGATGCAGATGAAGCTCGATCTCGTCGATGAGCACGACCGCCTCACACTTAAGAGGCTCTTCTTTTTGCGGGTTACCCTGCGCCATCCGCCGAGCAAGATCTGCCACCAGTGCCAGAATGATTCGATAGCCGCCGCTGAGTTGATCGAGGGTCAGGTCTTCCTGTGGCCCTGATTCCGATTCAAGGGATACCATGAAACGAAGTGGACGGAACACGATACGTGGTCGAGAGGCATTCGGTATCATGGACGTGATTGCGCTACGAACGGCTTCGAGTTCATGCGAAACATGGCGTGAATTGCTCTTCTGATCCCGTAGCTCTTCGTCCTCTTTGGCCTTGAACCACTCAAAGAAATCACGGAAGTCAGCGCGCGCGGAGAGCGCTCCCTCCAAAGCGGTGTAACGTGGGAGTCCGCGGTCGAATCCACTCCTTCGTCGAGGCACATCAAGCACGGCACGATCGGTATCGTAGAAGGCCACAATCGGCAGATTTCGCGCACGACCCTCCTTGTCCGAGCGGACGATTCCGTCGATCTTTTCCCGTAACGAGTGACCGTCAACCGGCTGACGTACTCCACCTTTCCGCTGTTCCCATTCTACTCCGTCGGTTGTCTTGAGCTTAACGCTGACACTGTGTGCCGACCGTCTCCGATCCGAATCGCGAAAGGAGATACCCGTCACCGCCGGCAGGAGAGTGGGAATGCGTCCGAGACCGACGGCGATTGCGCTCAGTACACTCGTCTTTCCGTCAGCGTTATCGCCGTGGAACACGGTAAGAGATTCGTCCAGAGACAGCTTGAGATGCTTGATTGCGCGAAAGTTCTCAATCTCGACGGAGCGCAGCTTCACGGACGAACTTCGTCAGGCACCGGTAGCAGGTGGTTCGTTGGTCGCTGTCGTGATGCCATCTCGGTCCCTTCTGCCCCCACAAGCCGCCGCGATCCGGTCGGTGGATGGGAGTCGAGTAGAGCGCCCGAGCGGACTCGAACCGCCATCACGAGCTTGGAAGGCTCGGGTAATGACCCTTATACGACAGGCGCGGAGGCACTGAAGGTACGCTGTACGGGGTGGCCATGTCCATACCCCCTTGGCCTGACAGGCCTGACACGGCCTGATACGCATGATTCGCGCCCCGGTCCCGGCCTTGCACCGCACGCTGGAGTCTCGCTGAGCTCGGAGACCCCGTCGACCTGCCCACTAATCGGATCGCCAACGCAGCAGCGTAGTTTCCAGCCCCTCGACGAGCGGCTGAATATCGCTTTCCTTCCTCATGGTCTCGTGGCGGGCGATCAGTCGGCATATGTCGGGCGTAGCCCAATCGCCAGCCTCGGCAAGGGCTCTGAGCTTGGTCTTGGCGATAGTGGCGGGCCGATCGGAAGCGGAGTCGTAGACCGCATTGAGCCGGTCCACTCGGATGGCGAGCTCGTTCGGATCCATATGCAGACCCTCGGCTGCCGCCGCCAGGTTCGCACGGATTCGATCCCAGATCCAAATCTCGGGAGCTTCCGTGCCGGGGAGAAAATACACCGGGACGTCGCTTTCTGCCGCCCGCGCAATCCGGCTCTCCGCGTCGCTTCCGCGTCCATCGCCATCAAGCACGAAAACGAAGTTGTGGATCTGACCGAACTTGCGGAATGCCGTGGCATGAGTTGGAAACTCACCGGCGCCAGTGTCCCGCCCGATGCGAACGGTCTCCCTCCTCATGCTCTGGCGTGGGAGAAGAACATCCAGGACACCGTGCAGGATCCCTTCGGCAGTAACGTCTTCGCAGAGCAAGTTCAGGACGTCGGCCGAGCGCCCGTAGAGGGCGTCCTGAACAAGGTCGCGATATGCAGGTTGCACCGTCACGGTACCGCTGGCGTAGTCCCGGTCCAGGAACACGCGGCCGTTCGCGGGCACGGAGTCGAGCACCACCGGGCTGTGCGAGGTCACGATGATCTGCAGGTCGTTGCGCAGCGCAAGCTGCTGGAGTTGCAGCATGAGCAACTGCTGGACCCATGGATGCAGACCGGCTTCCACCTCGTCGATCAGGATCAGGGCGCCCCGGAGCTGTGCGATCTCCTGTGAGAGCCTCAGTATCGAGCGTTCGCCTGCGGCCATGTGCAGCTCCGAATAGACGGCGCCCTTCTCCTGGGCTGCGAACAGAAGACGCTTGCTTCCACTGGACAGATCGACAACCTCGGCGTATCTGAACGGGAGCATCTGCTGCGCAAACTCTATTTGCGAGGCGGTGAGCCGCGTCTCCGCGGGCGCGGCAGTCAAGCGTGACATGCTCAGCACACCGCGCACCTCGGATGGGTTGCTGAGATTGCTGAGCGTGCGCAGATAGACCGGGCGTTCAGGCTGACTTGCCCCCTTTCGACCGAGGAAGCTGCGGTTCCACCCCTTTGCGCGGCGCCAGCGCATGGATCGTCGTCCGTCCGGCGTGGAGTATTCGAAGTCGATTATGACTTCGCGCTTCGTATCCTCGCGAGCGCCGGACTTCGGCCGATAGTCGGGAAACAGAGTAGAAGGGACGTAGTCCTTCACGCCGGCTCCCGGTACTCGGTAAGCGCAGGCAGCCGCGAACAACACGGTCGACTTGCCGCTCGCGTTGCCGCCGGCGATGACGCTGACCGGGTAGTCGAAGGCCACTCGCAGGTCGCCAATCCCACGGATACCCGACAGGCGGACCTCGGACAGGAAGTGGCGCAGGTGGAGCTTCTTGGCTTGGAGCTGTTGCCAGAGACCGCCGAGGCGTTTCTCGATCATGCCGGTGCTCCTCGATTGCTCAGGTGGCCACCGCGAGTTCGCGTTCCTCGACGCGTTCGGGGGCGGGCAGGCGCAGGGTGACCAGGCGCGAGACGCCCTGCTCCTCCATGGTGATGCCGAACAGGTGGGAGGCGCCGGCCGCGGTGCGCTTGTTGTGGGTGACGACCAGAAACTGCGTGTCCGCGCTGAACTCGGTGAGCAACTCCACCAGGCGGCCCACGTTCTCGTCGTCGAGCGCCGCGTCGATCTCGTCGAGGATGCAGAACGGCGAGGGACGTATGCGGTAGAGGGCGAACAGCAGCGCCACCGCGGTCAGGGCGCGCTCGCCGCCGGACAGCAGGGTGATGTTCTCCAGCTTCTTGCCCGGCGGCTGGGCGTAGAACTCGATGCCGGACTCCAGCAGCGCGTCGGGGTCGGTGAGCTTGAGCTCGGTGCGCCCGCCGCCGAACAGGCGCCGGAACATGCCCTGGAACTCGCCTCGGATGTCGGCGAACGCCTGCCGGAACAGGGCGCTGGACTCGGCATGGATCTGCTCCGCGATGCTGCTGAGATCGCGCGTGGCGGTCTCCAGGTCGTCGAGTTGGGCACGCAGGAACCGGAAGCGCTCGTCCACCTCGCGAAACTGCTCGGAGGCCATCAGGTTCACCTGGCCGAGGTTGCGTACTTCCTCGCGCAGCCGGGCCAGCGTGGCGCGCAGTTCGCTGCGCGACTCGGACTGCGTAATGTCCAGTTCGTACTGGGACAGGTCCTGGGCGTGCACCTCCTGGAACGTGCGCAGGGTGGTGCGGATCTCGGTGGCCACCTCCGTGTGGCGCAACTGCAACCGCTCGATTCCCCGGGCGGAGCGCTCCAGTTTCTCCTGCACCTGTTGCACCGTGCGTTCGAACGCGGCATGCCGGGCGCTCTGCTTCTGCAGTTCACCGTCCAGTTCGTCGAGGCGGGCACGCAGGCCCGTCTCCTGCTCCGCGAGGCGGTCGCCGCGTGCTTCCAGGTCGTGCAGCGCCTGGTTCATCGCTGCGATGCTCTGCGCGGCGCTTTGCTCGTCGCGCGCCAACTCGCCGCGGCGGCCCTGCTGTTCGGCGATCTGGCCGGTAAGCTGCTCACACTCCGCGGTCAGACTCTCTCGCGCCGCGGCGGTGCGCGTGCTGTCCACCTGCAAATCGTGCGACCGGCGTTGTTGTTCCTCGATGCGGCGGGCCAATTGCTCGTTGTCGCGGCGCGCCGCTTCGGCCCGCCGGCGCTGCTGCGCGATATGGGCGACCGCCGCGCCGAGCTCTTCGTCGAGCTGACGCTTCTGGGTCACGATGCCCTGCGGCGACAGAAAATCGTCGATCACCGCCGAGGTCAGATTGCCATACGACTTGATCAACTCGTCCAACTGGCGCACCTGCCGCCGCGCGGCGCGCAGGCGCCCCGGCGCGCTGTCGGCGTCGCCGTCCGCCGCCAGCGTGGCATGCAGATCCTGGATGAGCCGCGCAATCTCCTCCTCCGCCGCCGCCCGCGCCTCCGGCGAGTACCCGGCGGCCTGCAAGCCGGAGTCCAGGCTGGCCACGATGTTGTCGGTGGTGGTGCGCAACCGGCCGCGCAGCTCTTCGAGGCGCTGGTCCTCCCGCTGGACGGCGGCGTTCGCCTCCGCCGCCACTGCCGCGTTGTCACGCACGCGGTTCTGCAGGTCGGCGATCTCGGCGGTCACGCGCTCGCGCGCAGCGCGCAACTCGCGGAGGCGGGCCTGGGCCCCCGCGGCATCTTCCTGCCTGGCTGCGCGCAACTCCTGCAGCTCCACGATGCGCGCGGCCACGCCGCGCTCGCGGTCGCGGTAGCCGGCCATGCTGCGCTCCGCCTCGGCCACGCGCTCGCGGGCCGAGGCCATTCGCTCCCGCGTGTCGCCGCGCTGCAGGTCGACGCCGTAGAGTTGCCGCTGCAGTTCCACCACCTCGGCCTGCAGCGTGCGGGTGTGGTCGGCGTTGCGCTGCAGCGCCTCGCGCGCCCGGCGGCTCTTCTCCTGCAGTTGTTCGTGGCGCTCGCGGGCGGCGCCGAGGTCGGCCTCGATGGCGGCGCGGCGGGTCTTCAACTCACGCAGCCGGATCAACTCCAGGTCGCGCTCGGCGCCGAATATCCGCTCCTGCAGGTTGCGGTACTGGCTCGCGCGTTCGACCTGGTTGGCGAGCAGGTCGCGCGAGCGCTTCACTTCCGCGATGATCGCGTTCACTTGGGACATGTTCTGGCGCGTGTGGTGCAGCTTGCGTTCGGCCTCGGCGGCCCGCGTCCGGTAGCGCGCGATGCCCGCCGCTTCCTCGAACACCTGCCGGCGCTCCTCCGGCTTGGCGGCCAGCAGCAGGTCGATGCGGCCCTGCTCCATGACCGAGTACGCGTTCTTGCCGACGCCGGTGTCCAGGAACATGTCGCGCAGGTCGCGCAGCCGCACGACCTGGCGGTTGACGAGGTACTCGCTGTCGCCGGAGCGGTACAGGCGGCGCCGCACCTCGACCTCGCTGACGTCCACCGGCAGCGAGTGGTCGTGGTTGTCCAGCACCAGCGTGACTTCCGCCACGGAAACGCGGCTGCGACTCTCGGTACCGCCGAAGATCACATCTTCCATGCGCTCCGCGCGCAATGCGCGTGGGTTCTGCTCGCCGAGCACCCATCGGACGGCGTCCACGACGTTGCTCTTGCCGCAGCCGTTCGGGCCCACCACGGCGGAAATACCCGCGGAGAAATCTATGACGGTACGCTCAGGAAACGATTTGAAGCCGAGCAACTCGACTCGTTTGATGAGCGCCATTTTCCCAGTTCGTCACCAACCGTACACGAGTCGGCGGCGAACCGTCAACGCGTTTGGCGAGTTGGGAGGGCGGCCTCAGGGTCGTATACGGCGCCGCCGGGGAGCGGCTATGCTGCCGTCATGGGCCGGGCCAAGCTGCGCTGCGGGATTGACGAGGCGGGCCGCGGGCCGCTCGCCGGCCCGGTGACGGCCGCGGCCGTGGTGCTGCCGCGGCGCTTCCCGGTGCGGTGCCTGAACGACTCCAAGCAGCTCACCGCCGACGAGCGCGAGCATGCCGCGGCCGTCATTCGCGCGCGCGCCGCCGCGTGGGCCGTCGGCTGGTGTTCAGCCGCCGAGATCGACGCGATCAACATTCACCGCGCGACGCTGCTGGCGATGTGGCGCGCCCTGCGCGGTGTGCGGGTGGAACCGGACGAGGTGTTGATCGACGGACGCTTTGCATTGCCCCTGGCGCTGCCGTGCCGGGCCATCGTCAAGGGCGACCAGAAGATACCCGAGATCATGGCCGCCTCGATCATCGCCAAGACCGAGCGCGACCGCTTCATGCGGCGCTACGCGCGCATCGAACCGGCCTGGTGCTTTCACGAGCACAAGGGCTACGCCACCCCGAGCCACCGCTTCCTGCTGCGGCTGCACGGCCCGTCGCCGATTCACCGCCGGTCGTTCGGCGGCGGCGCGGCAGGCGGGGCGCGCAACAGAGAGCGCTAGCCACGCTAGCCGGGCCGCCGCGCGCCGCCCGGCGGCCCGGCGCGCTTCTTCTGCGCATGCCGGGTGGCGTAGTCGAGCGCCTCGTCGAGGGCGTCGACGAACGCGCGCAGATCCTCCTCGTAGACGATCAGCGAGTGGCGCTCGAAACCGTCCCGGTGTGCACCCGCGCCATCCCGCTTGCGGCTCTCGACGATGTTCAGGAACATGTCGCCGACCCGGTTTTCCTTCACGTTGAAGAAGTAGGTTCGCTTTTCGGAATCTGCGCGGGAACTGAACAGCTCCCCGCGTTGCGCCATGGGTTGCCTCCTGACGTGCCGTCTGCGGGCCCCGCCGGTCGATGGGTTGCGGGTCCCGGCTGCAGTTGGTGTGGATCTTCGCTTCCGTGGTGCGGGTCTCCGCGACCTCCTGGACTATACGGCTCTATCTGGTAGACTATCTACTGTTGTCCGGTAGCGCCGCCGCCGCGGCGCTGGAGAGAGATATGTCTAACCAACGTGAACGCAAGTCTGAGCACGAGCGCGAAGCCGAGAACGAGCGCGCAGCACCGCAAACACAACCGGCGGACGGAGACGCCGCGGTTTCCGCCGCCGAGGGATCCCAGGCCTCGGCCGTAAACGGCGAGCAGGAGGAGGCGCGGCAGCCGAGCTTCTGGCACAACGTGCGCGTTCCCGACCTGGTCAAGCACCGCATCGAGGTGGTCAAGCAGCAACGCCGGCTGTCCAAGAGGATGCGGCAACTGGTGCGCAAGATCGTGCCGCTGGTGGTGGTGATCGGGCTCGGCGTGATGATCGGGCTCAATGAGACGCTGCTCAACCTGTTCCTGCAGTTGCTCAGCTTCATCGGCCAGCTCCTGTTCGCCATTCTGTTCATGCTGGTGCAGTTCGGGTCGCTGTTCTGGTTCATGTCGCGCTCCAAGATCGAGCGCATCCGGCCCGAAGATCCCAAGATCATCACTTTCGACGACTACTGGGGGCAGCCGCGGCTGAAGCGGCTGGTGCGGCAGTGGCTCGGGCTGCTGTCCGACCGGCAGCAGTTCGTGGAGATGGGCGGACGCTACATCAACGGCCTGCTGCTGTACGGCCCGCCCGGCACCGGCAAGACGATGCTGGCCAAGGCGATGGCCGGCGAGGCCGGGGTCGCGTTCATCTCCATCGAGGGCTCCGGGTTCCGCGCCATGTTCTGGGGCGTCGACGTGATGAAGATGATCTGGTTCATCCGCAAGGCGCGCAAGCTTGCCCAGCGCTACGGCGCGGCGATCGCCTATATCGACGAGATCGACGCGGTCGCCCAGAGCCGCGGCGGCGTGATGGGCGAAGGCGGCGGCGGCGGCGGCGGCATGGGCGGATTCATGGGCGGCGGCACCGGCGCCCTGACCCGCCTGCTGTACGAGATGGACGGCATCGACAGCAAGACCCTCAAGGAGAAGGTGAAGGGCAAGCTGTTCCAGATCATGGGCAAGAAGCCGCCCGAGCGCAACTGGCACGTGCTGTTCATGGGCTCCACCAACCGCCCCGACGTGATCGACCCGGCGCTGAAACGCCCCGGGCGCTTCGACCAGCTCATCAAGGTGGATCTGCCCGACCGTACCGGGCGGCGCGAGATCGTCGACGGCTACCTGCGCACGGTGAACCACGATGACACGGTCGACATCGATGCGATCGTGATGAACAACCGCTCGGCGACGCCGGCCCAGATCATGGCGGCGATCACCAAGGACGCGGTGCGCGTCGCGCTGTTCGATCACCGCCGCGCGGTATCGCAGGACGACATCGAACGGGCATTCCTGCAGCAGTACACCGGCATCGAGAACCCGATCGAGGAGATGCAGGAGACGCAGCGCTGGCAGGTCGCCGTGCACGAGGCGGGGCACGCCGTGGCGCAGCACTTCCTGATGCCGGATACCCGCATCGCGCATATCACCATCGTCCGCCGCGGCGACGCGCTCGGCTTCGTGCTGCCGATGGACGAGGTGGAGATGTACTCGCAGCCGCTGGAGCGGATCGTGAAGGACATCATGGTGTGCCTGGCCGGCCAGGCGGCGATGCGCGTGGTGTTCAAGGAGCCGTTTACCGGCGCGTCCGGCGGCGACTACCCGATGGTGCGGGCGCGGCTGTGGCACCTGTACAACGAGGGCTACTTCGGTCCGCCGCTGGTGGACTGGCGCACGGGGCGCGACTCCACGGGCGGCGTATCCGGCGAAAGCTCCAGCGCCGAGCAGCGCGCGGTGCGCAATGCGTGGGAGAACCTGGAGCGCGCCACGCAGGCGTTGCTGCGCCGCCGCCAGGATCGGCTGATCGCACTCGCGGAAGCGCTCATGGATCACAATTCCCTTACCACCCGGCAGGTGGTGGAGATCCTCGGACCCAACAAGCCGGAGCAACCGGCCGAGCTGCCGCCCCCGCCGCCCACCGGCACCGAGCCGTCGGCCATTGCCGTCCCGCAGGCGGTAGTGGCGGAGGAAACGGTGGCCAGTGGACAGGCCGACCTCGGCGGAGAGTCGCCCGCGGCTCCGCGCTAGACGGGCTGTTGACGGCCGCTCACGGAGACCAGTGGGCGAAGTCGCCCTCGGCGACCAGCCGCGGGCGTAGCGTGCCGTTGGCAGGGGAAACGAAGATTCCCGGTGTGCCGGCCTCGGTGAGCGCGGGGTAGATCAGCGTCCTGCTGTCCGGCGACCATACCGAGGTGGAACGCAGGTACTGGTCGAAGTAGGGCAGTTGCTCACGCACGAACCGGGGGCTGAGCGGAAACTGCGTCACCCGCCAGGAGTTGCCCCGCCGCACGTTGACCACGCGCAACTCGGCGTAGAACCGGCCCTGTTCGCGGGCAAACAGCGGATCGATTTCCAGGCCGGCCTCGTCGGCCGCCCGTGCCGGCACCAGGTAGGCGACGCGGCGTCCGTTCGGCGCCCAGAAGAAGGCGATCACGTCGTCATGTGGAAGCTCCAGCTTGTCATCGGAGCCGGTATCGAAAATGGTGAGCTGCCCATCCGCGGACGGCCCCGGGCGGGCGCTGGTCATTACCGCGATGCGGGAGCCGCTCGGGGCGAACGCGAGGTAGGCGAATCCGGGAACGTCCGCGAGCAGGTGTTCGTCGGGCCCCTGCAGCTCGCGCAGCACCAGCGTGGAGCCTCCGCCGCTGCCGGAGCCTGCGCCGCTGCCGGCGGCGGTGACGTAGGCGAGGTAGCGCCCGTCCGGGGACACCGCCGGCGCCTGAAAGCCGGCCGGGGGGATGTTGAAGTCGGACTTCACGCCGGAGGGATCGAGCGGCACCCGGGACAGGCGCGCCGCGTCGTTGAACCGGATGTCGCCGCCGACGTGGGTGATCAGGGCCGAACTGTCGGGCATCCAGCTCCAGTAGTAGGGCTGTCCCTGGTCGAGCGGCCGGTAGCGGTTGTCCGCCACCTCGATCACCCCGAGCTCGAGTTGCGCCGAGCCGATCGGCTGCGACAGCATGGTCAGTTTTTCGCTGTCCGGCGACCAGTACAGGTAAATCGGGCGCAGCCGGTCGGAGCGGGACACTTCGCGCGGCGGTTCGCCGTCGCCGGACACCCAGATGGAACTGCTCAGCGTGCGCCGGCCCGTGATCGCCGTGCGCGCGAAGGCGAGGCTGCGCCCGTCGGGTGACCAGGTGGGCTGGCTGTAGGCGACCACGGTGCGGGCGGCGCGGTTGGCGCCGGCATCCTCGGTGAGCGGCGTGTTGCGTGCGCCGGTCTGGTCTACGCTGCGGATGTTGCCGTCGATCCCGATGAAGCCGATGCGGCCCGCCTTGCGCTGCAGGTACGGCAGCAGCGGGCTGGAGCTGTACTGAACACGCTGTTCGGCACAGGCGCCCAGCAGGGTCACCGCGGCCAGTGCCAGTGCAGGCAGTGCCAGTGCGGGCACCCGGAACCGGTTGCGGGCCGCGGGCCGGCGGCCGCAGCGCAGCCGGTGGCGCCACCCGGCGTCGCACCGGGCTTGAATGCTGCCGGGAGTTCCGCCGTGGCCCGCTAATGCCACGACCAGAAGCCGATCAGACCGTCGGCCACGCGGCGTGGCGCGAGCGTGCTGTCCGCCTTCGCCACCATGATGCCGGGGCCCTGCTGCGTATACCCGGCGAACAGGATGTTGCGGCTGTCCGGCGACCACACGCGGGCGGCGAGGTAGAACTGGTCGAACTGCTGCACGACCTGCATGAACTGCTGGGTGGGCACGAAACTGTGGATCTCGCGGCTGGTGTCGCGGCGCAGGTTGTGCACGTGCAGGGTGAGGAACAGCGTCTGTTGCTCCTCGTCGTCGGGGTTGACGTACGTGCCGGGCACGAAATAGGCGATCTTGTCGCTGTCCGGCGACCAGAAGAATCCGATTACCAGCGTGTTTTCGGTCAACACCAGTGGCTCGGTGCCGCGCTCCTGGGCGTCGACCACGTGCAGATTGGCCTGCACCCCCTCCTCGTCGATGGTGCGCGTGATGTACGCCACCCGGTTGCCATCCGGCGCCCAGGCAAAGGTGGGCGCCACCCGCGCCCGGTGCAGCACCCGGTACAGCGATCCGTCGCGGTTGGTCATGACCAGTTCCGCCTGGTCACCGGCCTGCGCCGCCACCAGCAACCGGCTCCCGTCCGGCGACCACGCCGGCGTCTGGAACGCCGCCGGACGCACCGCCAGTCCTTCCTCGTAAACGGTGCCGTCCACGTTCAGGAATGCCAGCCGCGAACGGTACGCGGCCCCGGCGCCGCCGGCGTGCACGACGATGGTGGTGCCATCCGGCGCCCACGACCAGTAGAACGGGTTGCCGGCGTCCAGCCTGGTCGCTTCGCCACCGGCGGCCGGTACGATCTGCAGCGCCGAGGCGGTGCTGCCGGCCGTGGAGGTGAGGAAGGTGAGCCGCCGCCCGTCCGGCGACCAGTACAGCGTGTGCGGCAGGTACTGCCCGGAGGAGAACGCCTGCACGATGTTGGTGCCGTCCGGCGCGGTGGTGAACACGCTGCTGGTGGCGGCGATCTGGTCGTTGCCCTGGTAGCCGATGAACGCCAGGCGCGAGTCGTCGGGCGACCACGCCGGAAACTGGTAGTAGCGGATCAGCCCCTGGTTCTGGTCCGGGATTACGGCGTCCACGGTCACCGGCACGCGGGCGCCGCCGGCCTGATCCATGGTGTAGATGTTGCCGTCGGAGCCCATGATGGCGATGCGCCCCGACTTGCGCTCCACGAAGCGCAGCAGGGGGCTCTGCTGCATGCTCGCCCGGTCGCCCGAACAGGCCGCTATCGACAACGTTGCCAGCGCCGCCAGCGCCGCCGCCATCCACCGCCGCACGGGCGGCGCCGCCGGCCGCATGCCGTGCCGCGGCCGCCGCGCTTGGGTGGCGGAGTGCAGCATCAGCCGCCCGCTCCCGCCAGCGCCGCCTGCGAGGCGTTGCGCACCGGATCCACCTGCTCGGTAACCGCGTCCCAGTCGAAGCTCACGCTCAGGTTGGGTTCCAGCCCCGCCAGCCCCACGTCGTGTCCCGTGGAGGTGCGGTAGGAGGTACTCGAAATCATCACCCGCGAGCCGTCCGGCAGCGGCACCAGTTGGCTGGCCTCGATGATGCCGCCGGTGCGGGTGCCGAACAGCACCGCGCGGCCGACGCTCTGCAGCGCCCCGGCGAAGATCTCCGGCAGGCCCTCGGTGTCTCGCCCCACCAGCAAGGCGAGCGGCAGCGTCTGCGAGCCGGCCACGTCCTGGCCGGCAATCACCAGCGGGATGGTCTCGCCGACCGAGTACATCTCGCCGAGTGTCCCGTTGCCGAACATGGTGAGCATTTCGTCGAGCGGCCAGGTGCTGCCGAGCGCGGCGATGCGCAGATCCAGGATTACCCCGCGCAGTGCCACCTGCTCGCTCATCACGGTCAGCGCCTGGGCGACTTCGGCGCCCTGCGTGGAGGTGCTCTGGCGCGGCAGCAGGATGTAGGCGATGTCGGTCTCGGGCAACAGCGCGTAGCGCACCCGGTTGGCTCCCTCGGTGAGCTGAACGCGGCCACGGGTAACCGCCACGTTGCGCGGCTCGGAGTTGGGGGAGCGTACGGTCAGGTTTACCACCGAGCCGGCGGGGCCGCGGATCCGGTTCACCACCTCCTCGCCCTCGTCCACGCTGACCGGAATGCCGTCCACTCCCAGCAACGCGTCGTGGTCGCGCAGCCCGGCCTGCTGGGCCGGTGAGCCGGGCATCACCGACAGCAGGATGACGCGTGGCTGCGGCTCCGCCCGGAACGCGACGTAGGCGCCGATACCCTCGTAGTTGCGTCCATCGGTGGACTGCCGGTCGATGCGCTCGTCGCGTGACTGCCAGACGGCGGCATCGCGCGGCAGCTCGGCCATCATGTCGCGCACCACGTCGGGAAACTCGCTCGAGCGCAGCAGGCCCAGCACCCGGGTCCGGTAGCGGCTCTCCAGGTCGTCCCACGGCACCGAGTGATGTTCGCTGAACACGTAGTGCTCGCGCAGTGCGTCGACGAGCTCGTCGAAGGTGCGCAACTGGACGCTCAGGGCCGACTGGCTGTCGCCGGCGCTGCCCGTCGGGTCGCGCGTGCCCTGCTCGGGCTGCTGCGTTGCCGCGACCGAAAACGGGGCCTTCTCCGTCTCCGGCTCGTCAGCGTCGGTGCACCCGGTAATCGGCAGGATCGCGGCGGTGACCGCGAGGATGGCGACGATGGCGGTAATGAAACGATTTCGGTTGGTTGTCACGATGCTGGCGGGTTGGCGCTGTACCCCCAATGATAGCGTTCCCTCCGGTGCCGGTAAACCGGCCGCGTTGGACGACCTTGGACGACCCGCGGAGAACCGGGCGACACGGGCGAGAGGGCGGCACGTCCACGTTGACACGAAGATAACGAGACGGCTATACAACTACGCCTATGCTCGACGGGCTCACCAGCAAGCTCGGAGACGTCATCCGCCAGGTCTCCGGGAAAACGAACATCACCGAGAAGAACATCCGCGATGCGGTGCGCGAGATCAAGGTAGCCCTGCTGGAGGCAGACGTTAATCTGCGCGTCGTACGGCGGTTCGTCAACCGTACGACGGACGAGGCACTCGGGGCGCGCGTGTTGCGCGACGTTTCCCCCGGCCAGCAGTTCACCCGCATCGTGTACGAGCGCATGACGACGCTGCTTGGCGGCGAGCGCAAAGGCCTGGCGCTGAAGGGTCCCGATACCCTGTCGGTGATCCTGCTCGTGGGTCTGCAGGGATCGGGCAAGACCACCACCGCCGCCAAGCTCGCCCGCCATCTGAGCGGGCAGGGCCGCAAGCCGCTGCTGATCGCCGCCGATCGTGTGCGTCCGGCGGCGATCGAGCAGTTGCAGCAACTCGGCAGCGCCCTTGCCGTGCCGGTCTTTACCGGCGGTACCGCCGGCCGCGGCGGCGCCGTCGCCACCGTGCGCGACGGGTTGCGCCACGCGCGCGGCAGCGGCAGCGATGTCGCCATCGTCGACAGCGCCGGTCGGTTGCAGGCCGATGCCGCCCTGATGGACGAGTTGCGCGAGATCCACACGGTGGCGGCGCCCCGGGAGACCCTGCTGGTGGCCGACGCGATGACCGGCCAGACCGCCGTGGAAGTAGCGGGCGAATTTGATCGTCAAGTGGGGCTCAGCGGTATTATCCTTAGCAAGTTCGACTCCGACACCCGCGGCGGCGCTGCGCTGTCGATCCGCGAGATCACCGGCAAGCCGATCAAGTTCGTCGGTACCGGTGAATCGAACGATGCCCTGGAGCCGTTCCATCCCGATCGCGTCGCATCGCGCATTCTGGGCATGGGCGACGTGGTCACGCTGGTCGAGCAGGCGCAGGAGACCTTCGACCAGGAACGCGCCGAGCGCCTGGTGCGCAAGATGCGCCGGCGCACGTTCAGCATGGCGGACTATCTTGACCAGCTCGCCGAGTTGCGCAAGATGGGCAGCCTCACCTCTCTGGTGGAAAAACTGCCCGGCATGCAGGCGGCCGTGGCGTCCGGCGCGGTGAACGAGAAGGGGTTGCGCCGCGAGGAGGCGATCATGCTTTCCATGACCCCCGCCGAACGCGACAACCCGAGGATTCTCGGGCCAAGCCGGCGCAAGCGGGTGGCGCGCGGCAGCGGCACCTCGGTGTCGGAGGTGAATCGCCTGGTGCGCAAGTTCGACAAGATGGCGCTGGCCATGAAGAAGATGACCAAGAACAAGAAGATGCAGCAGCAGTTCCTGGCCCGGATGGGCCAATGATCCGGGCTGGCGCGGATCGGCAGTTGAGGGCAGATAGGCAGTTGAGGAGGGTGGCAGATTGAGTGTCAAGATTCGATTGAAGAGATTCGGGACGCGAGGGCGTCCGTTCTACCGGCTGATCGTGGTCGATACCCGCGCGGCCCGCGATGGGCGCGCCATTGAGGAAGTTGGGCTGTACCACCCGATCGAGCGGGAGGAGGAGCAGCAGGTTCGCCTCAAGGAGGAACGGATCAAGTCGTGGCTGCGGCGCGGCGCACAGCCGTCGCCCACCGTTCGCCGCCTGTTGAACAAGAGGAACGTCCACATTACACGGACCTGAGCTGCGCGCAGCCGGGCGCAGGCAGGGGCCGCGCGGCGCGCGGCCGGGGCGCTCGGCGGCCCCGCGGCAGGAGTGGCAAGGAGCATCTGGTGGAGAAGGAACTCGTCGAGTTCATAGCGAGGGCGCTGGTAGACGAGCCTGATGAGGTCGTGGTGAGCATGATCGAGGGCGAGAAGTCGACCATCCTGGAGCTTCGTGTCGGGGCCGACGACCTGGGCAAGGTAATCGGCAAGCACGGCCGGATCGCCAAGTCGATCCGCACCATCCTCAGCGCGTCCGCCACCAAGACCGGCAAGCGCGTGGTGCTTGAGATTCTCGACTGATACCCGATGCGGGCGCGCGGCGCGTGGGCAAGCACTTGCGGGACATCACAATAGTGGCCGACGGACAGGCCAACACCGTGGTCGACGAGGCGGCGAAACTGGCTACCGCCCGCTTGGGCGCACCCTACGGAGTACGCGGCTTTCAGGCGGTGCGCACCTACTCCGGCGACACCGATCACCTGTTCCGGCTCGCCGAGGTGGAGTTGCGCGAGTCGCGGAGCGGCCGGCTGCGCACCGCCGCGGTGGCCGCGGTGCGCCGGCTCGGAGACAAGGTGGTGATGAGACTGCGCGGCGTAACCACGCCGGAGCAGGCGCGCGAACTCAGCGGCTGGGAGCTGTGGGTGCCGCGCAGCGAGGCCAGCACGCTTGCCGACGGAGAGTACTACGCCGCTGACCTGTGCGGCTGCACCGTGTTTCACGGCGGGCGGGCGGTCGGCACCGTAATCAACGTGCTGGCGGCCGGCGGCGGTGACATGCTGGAGGTCGCCGACGGTGCCGGCACGTCGTTCATGGTACCGTTCCGGGAGTTGTTCGTGCCGGTGCTCGACATTGCCGCGCGACGTATCGAGCTGGCCGAGGAGTTCGAGCGCCCGTGAAGTTCACCGTGCTCACGCTGTTTCCGGAGATCTTCGACGGATTCCTGGAGTCCACCATCCTCGGACGTGCGCGGCGCAGCGGGCGTGTCTCGGTGGAACTGGCGCAGTTGCGCGACTTCGCCACCGATCGCCACCGTACCTGCGACGATTCCCCGTACGGAGGTGGCGCCGGCATGGTGCTGCGCCCGGAACCGCTCGCGGCCGCGCTCAGGAGCCTCGATGCGGCGCGCCAGTGGACCGTATACCTGTCGCCGGGCGGGCGCCTGCTCACTCAGACGGTGGTGCACGAGTACTGCCGGCGCGAGTCGATTCTGCTCATCGCGGGCCGCTACGAGGGCATCGACCAGCGCATCGTCGACGGGTTCGTCGACGATGAGCTGTCGATCGGGGACTACGTGCTCGGCGGCGGCGAGGTAGCGGCGATGGTCGTGATCGAGGCGGTGACGCGGGTGGTCGACGGCGTGATCAACCGCGAGTCGCTGCGTGACGAGAGTTTCGCCGGCAACCTGCTGGAGTATCCGCACTACACGCGGCCGGAAGAGTTCGACGGGCGGCGCGTGCCCGAGGTGCTGCTGTCCGGCAACCACGCCCAAATCGACGAATGGCGTCACCGGCAGCGCCTGCTGAAGACCAGGTGCCGCCGGCCCGACCTGTTAACCACGGAGGAAGAACATGAGTAATCTCATTCGCGAGATCGAGCAGACGCAGAAGCGCGACGACCTGCAGCCGTTCGCCATTGGCGACACCATACGCGTCCACTACCGGATCGTGGAGGGCAAGACGGAACGGATCCAGGCCTACGAGGGCATCTGCATTGCCACCCGCGGCAAGGGGCTGACCAGGACCTGCATGGTGCGCAAGATCTCCTACGGGGTGGGCGTGGAACGAGTGTTCCCCGTGCACAGCCCCAAGATCGCCCGCATCGAGGTGGTGCGCCGCGGCCGCGTACGGCGCGCCAAGCTCTACTATCTGCGCGACCGGGTGGGCAAGGCGGCCAAGGTCAAGGAGCTGATCGGCGGCAAGCGCTGAGCGCCGTGTGGCGCGGACCGGCGCGCGCGCCCGGCCGCCGGTGGCGTCCGCGGCGGCGGAAAGGGATAACCTCCGGCGCGAAGTTGACGATACTATTAGCGAGGATTCGCTTTGTATCGATTCGCCCCAGGGCGTGCGGCAGCGTCCGGTTCTGCGGCCGGCACGCCGGCGCGCGAGCAATAGATGGCATGCGTCGAGCGGGTGACCGCTGAAGCGCCGCCGCAACCCGTGTCGATGAAGGTGACGAGCAGCGTAACGTTGGCTACCGGAGCGGCACAACTGGGACCCATAGGCGAGACCGTCGCCGCCGTATACCTGAGCCGTCACGGCTACCGGGTGCTGGACCGCAACGTGCGCACCCGGCGCGGCGAGATCGACCTGGTGGCGCGGCGCGGCGACGAGCTGGTATTCGTCGAGGTGAAATCGTGGCGCCGGCTTCCGGTGGAGGGACTGGAGCACGCCGTGGACCGGCGCAAGCAGCAGCGCATCATCTCCGTGGCCCGCGTGTACGCCGCACGCAACGCGGCGCTGTGCCGCGGACTGCGCTGGCGCTTCGACGTGATCCTGATCCGCGACGGCGTGGTCGCTCACCATGTCGAAGGAGCGTTCGAAGGGTGAATCGCGCGCCAGATCCTCGCCGGGTGGCGGAGTACCGGGCCAAGTCGAGCGATCCGGCCTACCTGGCCCGCGCCCTCGCTCACGTGGCCGGCCTCCTGGCAGAGATACTGTTGCCGCATCCGGAACACAACGGCCGCCCGGCGGTGCGCCTGCACCGCGTTGCTCCGGTTTCCGAACAGTTGCAGCGCGAAAACGGCTCCATCGGCGATACCAGCCTGTACAACTGAAATCCGGCAGAGGCTGTACGATCACGCCGTGACATCGCATTACGATGAAACCGAGGCCCGGGCATCGCCCGCCTGCCGGATTATGCGGGCCAGGGACTTTGGGAGGACCGGGCGCGGATTTCGCGCTACACTGACCGCGGGATCTGCTTCGGCGGTGCGCGCCTGGAACGTCGCAACCGCCGGCCGCTCCGCGGCGCACGAATTCGGAATCAAGGAATATGGAACAGAAGCAGACGAGCAGTGATCAGGGCGGGCAGCGACGGCGCTCGAATCGGCGCCGCCCGCCCCCGGGGGCCGGCGCGGGGCGCCGGCCCGCCCCGGCGCGGGCGGGGAAATACAAAAACAGAAAGACCCAACCCCCAAAAAAGGAGAGTGGCAAAGGGGGGAT